>JAYTFQ010000073.1:0-5002 GCA_043734225.1 Anaerolineales bacterium
ATCACTTGCGCGATCTCGGCCCCCATGGCGCCGGCGCCAATCACCGCTGCCTTAAAGATGTACATCGATGTGCTCCTGGCAGACCCAGCAAATTCAGAGACAAATATTCCGAAAACGAGACGGTCAAACAACATGGTTGTTTGACCGTCTCGTTTTCGGCTAATTTTTCGAGCGCGGCAGCGCCTCGACGATCAGCGCGCTGCCCTGGCCGCCGGCCGCGCACAGCGTGGCCAGCCCATAGTGCGCCGGGTGCTTGCCCTCGGCGTTGCGGCGCGCCATTTCATGCACCAGGGTGACGACGATGCGGCAGCCGGATGAACCAACCGGATGGCCGAGCGCGATGGCGCCGCCGTTGACGTTCACGCGCTGCCAATCCCAGCCGTCGGGCTGCAGCGCCTGGCCGACCGACAGCACCTGGGCGGCGAAGGCCTCGTTAATTTCCACCAGGTCCATTTGGCCCAACGTCAGGTTGGCGCGCTTGAGCGCCTTGGGCACCGCCACGGCCGGGGCAATGCCCATGCGCTCCGGTTCGACGCCGGCGTAGCCATAGGTCACGATGCGCGCCAGCGGCGTGTAGCCCAGCGCGCCGGCCCGCTCGGCCGTCATGATCAGCATGGCGCTGGCGCCATCGGAGATGCCGCAGGCATTGGCCGGCGTGACGCTGCCGCCGTCCTTAAAGATGGTCGGGTAGAGCGCTGCCTTTTGGACTGTCAGGCCTGGGTTGATGGTCTCGTCCTGCAGGATTTTCTCGCGCGCCACTTCGGTGCCGGCGACTTTCTTTTTCACTTCCACCGGCACGATCTCGTCCGAGAATTTTTCCATGCGCGTGGCCATAAAGGCCTTCTTGTGGCTCTGGACCGCGTACTCGTCCTGCGCCTGACGCGTGATGGCGAACTCCTCGGCCAGGTTCTCGGCGGTGCGGCCCATTAATTGCCCGCAGATGGGGTCGGTCAGGCCTTCCCACATGGCGTCGGTGAACTGGGCGTGGCGGATCTTCAGGCCCCAGCGCGCGCCTTTGACGATGTAGGGGATATTGCTCATCGACTCGACGCCGCCCACCAGATAGATTTCTCCGTCGCCCACCTGAATGTTGCGATAGGCCTGGACAATCGCGTCCATGCCCGAATCGCAGTTGCGGGCCACGGTGTAGCCGGGCACTTCCTTGGGGATGCCGGCCAGCAAGGCCGCCACCCGGGTGATGTTGGGCGCGTCGGATGGCTGGGCGATGCAGCCGAAGATCACTTCGTCGATGGTGGCCGGGTCGATCTTCGTCCGGTCCAAAATGCCGCGGATCACTGTCCGGGCCAGCTCTTTGGCGTCCACATCGCGAAACACGCCCCCGTGGTTGCCCACCGGCGTGCGCACAGCCTCCACAATGACCACGTCTTTCATACCGGTCGCCTCATCCCTTTCAACATGGTTTCCAGAACGCCGCTGTAGAGCTTCTCCACGCCTTGCTCCACCAGCTCGCGCCGCAGTGGGTGGCTTGTTAGCACCAGCACGCCGTTGAGCGCCGCCCACAGCATGCTAGTCCGCTGGCGCGCGTCGCCGGTCTCGAAGGCGCCTTCATCCATGCCCTGCTGGGTGGCAGTCACTACCCAGCGCAGGCCGCGCAGGCTGCGCAGCAAGATGCGCTCATACAGCTCGGGGCTGACTGATTCGCGGAACTGGCCGCGATCGAAGGCCATCATCAAGCGGAAGTAGTCTGGCTCGGCGGCGTAGAAATCGAAGTAGGCGCTGGCCAGGCGCCGCAGGCGGGCTTCGCCGGCGCGCGGATGGGCCTCGTCAAAGGCCGCCATCAAATAGTGGTTGAGCGCGTCCAGCCCTTCCAATAACAGATGAGCCAGGATGGTTTCTTTGGTTTCGAAATACAGGTAGACGGTGCCCTTGGCGACCGCGGCGCGCGCGGCAATGGCATCCACCGTGGCCGGGCGGATGCCGGTCTCGAAGAATACCTCGCGGGCGGCCGCCAGGATGCGTTCCCGGCGGTCTTCTTTTTCTTTTTCGCGGCGGGTAAGTGTGGCGGAGCGGGCCATTAGTGACTGGTAGTCATAAACTGACTACCGGTCATTATAGTCAGGTCAGAACGTGATGTCAACCGGTGATATTTGCCGCTTGGTGCCCGTTTTGAGCTGTTCGGATACATGCCAACGGCGCTTTGCTGTTCGTTGTGCCTCGGTACATCAGGTCTATACTGATCATCACTCAACGGCAATCATTCATTGACTCCAACGGAGCTTAGCATGCTGCCATCTCGCCCCGCCATCAAACCCATGCCAGCCATCACCGGCCTGCTTGAGCTCTTTGCAACCCACCCACTGGTCGCCCTTGGCGAAGTGCACGGGCTCCAAGACGAAGCCGATTTCATCACCGCCTTGCTCCATCATCCGGCCTTTCCGGTCGCCGTCCAGGTGATCGTCGTCGAAGTTGGCAATGCGCGCCATCAAGCGGTCGTTGATCGCTTTGTCGCGGGCGAACCCATCGCCGCTCGTGACCTGCGTCCCGTGTGGCGCGACTTCTTTGGCTGGGGCTTTGATATGCCGATTTATGAGCAATTCTTTCGCACTGTGCGGGCGATCAATCGCACCCTGCCGGCCGCCCAACGGCTGCGGGTGCTCTTAGGCGATCCACCCGTAGACTGGTCGCAATCACAAATTACGATGGAAAATGTGCCCACCTGGATGGAACAGCGCGACGCCCACTATACTGCGGCCGTTGAGACCCATGTGCTCGCGCTTGGCCTTCATGGACTTTTGATCGCGGGGCTGGGGCATTTTATGCGGGACTGGGCGGTAGAAGTACCATCACCGGCTCCCGTGAATACCGTGCAGCGCCTCGAACACAATCACCCCGGCAGTGTGCATGTCATCTTTCCCCATATTGGCTTTGGAGCCGAGACCAGCGCCTTGGAGCCCTATCTTTTGGACTGGCCCATTCCTACTCTCGTCTCCTTACGCACGACCTGGCTGGGTGAGCTTGGCGCGGCACTCCATTTCGGCAATGATCCTCAGCCGGCAGGCGTCGAGCCTCCGCCCCTAAAACCGGGTTTCAGCCTGCGTCATATGGCTGACAGCTATCTCTACCTTGGGCCCCGGAGCAGCTTAACCCAATCAACTGTCAATCCGGCGGTCTACCGCGGTGATGCGCTGTTCCTCAGCTATTTGCAGCGCCGGGAAAGTGCTGCAAGTGCGGGCATCTTTACAGTTGACAGCTTGCTGACTGAAGCTGATCCACGCTTCTTCACTGACTGATTCGTCTATCGGCACCCGTTTGCGGCCCAACACGGCGCTAGAGCTGACGCTGCGGTGCGGCCCGAAGATCAGCGCGATTTTGAGGGTTGGAATCAGCCCGAGCGCCTTCACGCTCTATTGCCAGCCAAACGGATTTGTGGCGTGACGTCCTATAATAGGGCGCATGCCCATTCGCGTTTTACCGGAAACCATCGCCTCGCAAATTGCCGCCGGCGAGGTGGTCGAGCGGCCGGCCTCGGTCATCAACGAGTTGATCGAGAACGCCCTGGACGCCGGCGCGCGCATTAGCGCCAGAGTAGCGCGGACGTTTTGAAGCCCAATCAGACGACCCACCGAGGGGCCCTCAACGGTCGTCTCGCCCTCTAACTGGCGACCGAGTTCGACAAATAAGGTCTTGGCGGCTTCGAGGTCGTCGACGACGATGAGGATGTTGTCCAGTTTCTTGATGGTCATGGCAGTGGTATCGGCGTGAAAATGCTGGAGTTTGACGCCGATTTGGGCTGATGTTCAGAGGTTATGAGTTGCCCGCGGTTCCCAGGGGCGAGACCCGCCCGTCCAGCTCCGGCATCAGCACGACACTTTCTTGCTCATGCGGATCGGTGCGGGCCACCACAGCGGAACAGGGTTCGGTCGGGCTGGGATTTGTAGGCAGGTGCGGCGTCCCAGCCGGAATGTACACAAATTCGCCGGCATGAATCATGACACGTTCGCTCAAGTTCTCGCCATACCACAACTCGACGTCGCCCGTTAGCATATAAATGGCTGATTCGTGATGTTCGTGGCGATGCGCCCGGGCCCTGCCCAAGGGCGGTATCGTCAAGAGATGCATGCACAGCGCCTGGGCCTGGGCGCTTTCGACCGAAACGCCGGCGAAATAATCCAGACCTTGCTTACCGTGATAGGAATCAGTCGGACGGATGACTTTGCAGGTTGGCCCGCTTGACATGTTTGTCCTCCAGTAGGTTAAGACACGTTCTGGGCATATTATGCGCGTTTGGCGAGGGGGACGCAAGACATCGCAAGTATCACATAGTGGCCAGGCTACCCCAGAGCGCGGACGGCGCGCTCGAATACGGTCTCCCACGGTCTGGCCGGCAAGACAGCAAGCCCATACCGCCTCGCTTCTTTTTCCAACCACTGCCCATACAGCCAACTCACGCGGGCGCGTTTAGCCTGCGGGCCGACCACCGGCTCGCGTTGCAAAAAGTTGGCCAGTAGCTGCCGCTCATCGGCCTCGTGAAGAAAAATCGAGCGGACCCGGCCCGCGCTTGGAATGGCTGCAAACGATTTTTGGGCAGCCAGAGCCGGGTGAATAAAGTCCCCTTCCAAAACGACCGGCGTTTGGCTCTCCAGGTGATTGGCAATAACCGCTTCGAGCCCAGGCGCCATCGCTGGGCCGATAGTCAGGCCTTGTTCGATGATCTCTTCGGCCGAAAGCTGATCGGGGGCCGGGTGCGTGCGCCAAAAGTGTAGGGCCGGCTGTTGTTCGGGGGTGGTCATCGCTTCAAGCAAGACCTGGAAATCGTCTATTTCGGTCAGCACAACCCCGAAATACTGCGCCAGGCGGTAGCTAACAGCGGTTTTTCCAGTGCCGGATGCTCCGCCGATAAGTAGGACTTCCCAGTCTCGCGGTCGGACGTTCAATTCGTGACCCATGCGTTGCCTCTCCTGCTATTCCGGGGACCGGCGGCAGAATCGCCGACCGGCCTGAGTATAATAGCTCGCATGCCCATTCGCATTTTGCCGGAAAC
>JAYTFQ010000074.1:0-2037 GCA_043734225.1 Anaerolineales bacterium
CCTGCTCACCAGTCACGGTCTCTCAACCGCCAGCCTCGGCTGGCGGTTTTAATTGCAGCACGCAGAGTGGTCCATTCCGCCGGGGTTCGCGCCGGCGTCCGATTTTTTTCGATTGAGAGGTGCGCCATGCCTGAAAATATACTGGTGGCTGTTGCCTGGCCGTATGCCAACGCCGATATTCACGTCGGCAACGTCGTCGGCGCCTATTTGCCGGCTGACATCTACGCCCGCTACCACCGGCTGACGGGCAACAACGTGCTGATGGTCTCCGGCTCCGACGCGCACGGCACGCCGGTAACGGTGCGGGCGGATGCCGAGGGCACGTCGTCTCAGGCGGTGTACGAGCGCTTTCATGCCCGCTTTCTGGATCTGTTCCAAAAGTTGGGCCTGAACTATGACTTGTTCACCAGCACTCACACCGACAATCACTTCCAAATCTCGCAGGACATCTTCCTGGCGCTCCAGGCGCACGGCAACCTATACCGCCAGACCGAACCGCAGTGGTATTCGCCAGCTGAGAAGCGCTTTCTGCCGGACCGCTACGTGGAGGGCGAGTGCTACATCTGCCACTACCCCAACGCGCGCGGTGACCAGTGCGACAACTGCGGCAACCTGCTGGATGCCACCCAACTGATTAAGCCGCACGCCAAGACCAGCGGCCTGGCGCTGGAGCTGCGCGACACGGAGCATTTCTATCTGGACCTGGGCAAGCTGGCGCCGGCGCTGAGCCAATGGCTGAATGACGACAAGACTCACTGGCGCTCGCAGGTGCTCAATCCCTCGCGCCGCCAGGCCGAGAGCGGCGAGCTGCACGGCCGCGCCATCACCCGCGACCTGGAGTGGGGCATCCCGGTGCCTGTGCCCGGCTGGGACAGCAAGCGGCTGTACGTGTGGTTTGAGGCCGTGATAGGGTATTTCTCGGCCTCAATCGAATGGTCGGCACACCAGGGCCGGCCGGAGGCCTGGAAAGATTGGTGGTACGACCCGGCCGCCAAGACGGTGTACTTCATCGGCAAGGACAATATCCCGTTCCATGCCGTGATCTGGCCGGCGGAGTTGATCGGCGTCGAGCGGCTGTATGAGGACGAACCGAGCCGCAAGCTTAACCTGCCCTACGATGTGCCGGCCAACGAGTTTCTTAACCTGGAAGGCCAGAAGATTTCGGGCAGCCGCAACTGGGCGGTATGGGGGCTAGATTTCCTCAGCCGCTATGACCCCGACCCGCTGCGCTACTATCTGACCGCCATTATGCCCGAGACACGCGACGGCGAATGGGAATGGGATGGCTTTGTGCAGCACAACAACAACGAGCTGGTGGCAACCTGGGGCAATCTGGCTAACCGGGTGCTGACGTTCGCCTATAAGAACTGGGATGGGCATGTGCCTGAGCCGGGCGAGCTGCGGCCACAAGACAAGGCGCTGTTGGCCAAGATTGAGGCCGGTTTTCAGAGCGTGGGCGACCTGATCGCGGCGGTGAAGCTGCGCTCGGCGCTGGGCGAGGCCGTGTCGCTGGCGACGGAGGCCAATCGCTACCTGGATGCGCAAGGGCCGTGGTTCGAGCTCAAGAAAGACAAGGCCGAGGCGGCCAAAAGCGTCTACACCGCGCTCAAAGCGATCGACTCACTCAAGGTGCTGTTCGCGCCGTTCCTGCCGTTTACTTCCGAACAACTGCATCAGTATCTGGGCTATGACGGCAAGCTGTTCGGGTCGCAGCGGGTGGAGACTTACCCGGATGCCAAACTGGGCCAGCATACTACGTTGACCTATGACCCGGCCGGGGCCACCGGCCGCTGGGCGCCGAGCGACTTAAAGCCCGGGCAGCCCCTGCGCCAGCCGGGGCCGCTGTTCAAGAAGCTGGAAGAGAAGATCGTGGAAGAGGAACGGGCCCGGCTGGGCCAGCCCAGCTAACACTCGAAGAAAAGACCCCATGCGCGCTCGAAGTGCGCATGGGGTCTTTTTTGATGACGATGGCCAGCCGGAGCTCGCGTGGTGGCGCGGATTTTTCAAGGTCACCCAGGAGATCAAGGATTTGTTGGC
>JAYTFQ010000075.1:0-6180 GCA_043734225.1 Anaerolineales bacterium
TTCCCGCCCCGTCTGCCGGAGCAGCCCATTTTCTACCCTGTCCTAAACTTCGCCTACGCCGAGCAGATCGCGCGCGACTGGAATACAAAGACAAACGCCTTTGCCGGCTTTGTCGCGCGTTTTGAAATCGACCCAGTCTACGCCGCGACCTTTGAAGTGCACACAGTGGGCAATCGCACGCACCAGGAGCTATGGGTGCCGGCCGATGAGTTGGCGGAGTTCAATCGTCACATCCTGGGTCAGATCGAGGTCGTGGCTGCGTACTACGGCGAGCAATTTGTTGGCGAGATGGACCCGGCTACAAACCTGCCGGTGTTTGCTGTCCCGGGCAACTCCCCCCGCACATCACCGAAAATGACGCCAAATAACCTTGAGGGCCGTGCGGTAGCGGTACCCAGTGATGACCCGGATATGCAGCAGGCTTTTCTGGAGACCCGTCGAACAATGGATCAATTCATCCAACATCTTCGGGCGCCAACGCTTACGGAAGAATACTTTGCCGTCAAAGTCAGATTCAGTGAGACTGTCCAAAGCGAATATCTCTGGATGAGCGGTGTGTCCTACGACGGCGTTATGTTTGCTGGAAAGCTAGAAGGCGAATCCGACCTGCTGCCCCTGAATTACCAGCCTGACAATAAATATAGAGCACCGCTTGATGCTATCTATGACTGGATGATCGTCGATAACGGCAAACTGATCGGCGGCTACACGATACGCGTGGCTCGCCGCAAGATGACGCCAGAAAACCGCGAACGCTTCGATGAGCAGCTCTGGTTTACCGTAGAGTAGCGAATCGTGACCACCGCCGAAAAAGCCGCCCTCCACGACCGTTACCGCCTCCCCTATGCCCTGGCACCCGTCGCCGACCTGCTGGCCCGCACCGGCCCGGCGCCCCTGCAAACCTTGAGCTATCCGCAAGCCCACGCGCAAGATTGGACCGCCTACTTTGGCGCCGCCTGCGCCGGCATTGAAGCCCCCGACCGCACCGACCCGGACTTCGTCGCCTTTGAGGCCATCAACCGCGAAGTGTTCGAGGCGTTCGCGATGGCAGGGGAGTTTACGATTGCGTATGAGACGCGGGTGACGTTTGGGCAGCCGGGCGGCTCGTTCGTATGAGCTTGCCTGAGTTCAGTACCCGTGCCGCTCAACAAGCCGCCGCTATGGGGCAACTGGAGCCATGGCTCTATCGATACCTTCAGGCCGGCGCGTGGGCCAACCCGGGCCTGCTGACAGGCCTGCAAAAAAAGCGGCGCTGGTGGCTGGGCCCGCTGGAGATCGAGCTCACCCGGCTGCGCCGCTGCTGCGGACCTGAGCCGGAGATGGAATACCTGGTCCCGGCGAATGCCTGGGACCGGAAAACGGGCACGCTTGCCGAACACCTGCCGGACTCATTGGAAATCCCGCCCTTGATCGTCATGTACGACCAGGGCCAACTGAGCGTCCGCGACGGCAACCATCGCCACGAGGCCATGCGCCGCAAGGGCTGGCGCATGTGCTGGGTTGTCATCTGGCATAACAGCCTGGAAGAGTTTGAGGCCGGCAAGGATTTGGTAAACTTGAGATAGGGGCCACCGGGGGAATTCGAGTTGGCTAAAAAGAGGCGTTGCGGCCTTCGCGGTTCAGCTTTAGCCTCTGTCGGCCAAACTATCCGGCGTATTCAAAGGCTGCGATGCCCTTCACACCCGGACGAGCCCGGAACAGCCCGCCGGCATGCGGCTCGCCGGCGAGTGTGGCGGCGTCCAGCCCAATGCGGGCCGAGGTGATGTACAGCTCATCCAGGTTCGGACCGCCAAAGGCGCAGGCTGATGACTGGCTGGCCGGCACGTGGATAGTCTCCAAAAACTTGCCCGTGGCTGGATCCCAGCGGCTCACCTGGCCGCCGCCCCAGCCCGCCACCCACAACATGCCTTCCGCATCGATGGTCATGCCGTCCGGCATGCCGTATTGCCGGTCGACCGTGACCGCCACGCGGCGATGGCTGATGGCGCCGGTGGCGTTGTCGTAATCGAAGGCATCCACGCGGCGATCGGGCGAGTCGACAAAATACAGCGTGCGCTTGTCCAGGCTCCAGGCCAGGCCGTTGGAGATGCGCACGTGATCCAGGCGGCGCTGCACCTGATGGCCGGCATCGAGGCTGTACAGGCTGCCATGCGGCGGGTCGCTCTCGCCGGCGCCGTTCAGCATCGTCCCAGCCCAGAAGCGCCCGGCCGGATCGCACTTGCCGTCGTTGAAGCGATTGGCCGGCAGATGCGCTTCGGGGTCTTGCAGCAGGCTCACCGCCCCGCTGTCCAGGTCCAGGCTGGCAAAACCGTGCTCCAGCGCCAGCATCACACCCCCCGACCGCCTGGGCACCACCGTGCCCACGGATTGCCCCACCGAGAGGCTGCGGTCGATGTTGGCGCGCGGGTCGAAGATGTGAACTTCGCCCGCAATTATGTTGACCCAGTACAGACGCTGGGTTGGGGCGTGCCACAGCGGGCCTTCGCCCAATTCAGCCTGGCTGTCCAGAACGAGTTCAACCGGGTTCGCCATGGGATCAATCCTATCTCGGCTGCCGGCAGCCGGGCAAAGGTGGGATCATTTGACGCCGAAGTTTCAGCCTTATTATATCCAGCACGCGGAACCAGGGCATCGCACCGCTTTGCATGCTTTGTGTCACTGGGTGCATTACACTAGGCCGTATCCCAACCATCGTACTCACCTGGTCCAGACTTCGCCGGTGAAAGCCGTGGCCAGGCGATTTCAAGTTGCGCCCTGCTGGCCTCAGCCTATAATCAGTTTCCACCATGTACTTTGAAATCATTGGCGATATTACTAACGTTGAGGTCATCGCCAAAGGCCGCGGAATACATGATTTGCAGCGACTTAATCGGAAATATGGAGTGGGCCGCTGGCGAAAACTGAAGGGCGTCGCGCAAGTGCGGTTAATCGGTGGTAATATCCGTTTAGCGGAAATTCATTGGTATGAGGCGCACGGCATTGGCCGAAAAAAGCTCAAGATTAAGCAATTCCTAGAGTAATTCCATGGCAACCACACACATCAAACGCTATGCTCTTTGTTTGAAAAACAAGAACGCTGAAGATCTGGTCGTCCGCAAACTCTATTTGATCATTCCAGACGAAAGAGCGGAAAAAGAACACCACATTCGCGTCGTTGACGAGAGTGGCGAGGACTACCTATACCCGGCCGGCTATTTCTTTGTCATGGAATTGCCTGAGAGGGTCGACCGCGCCCTACGGCGGGCACGGCCGGTCGCTGCCTAAGTACAGATTATTATGAATTCTTAGATGACCCATATGAAGGGTTCAATGTCATCGCGGTCGTGGCCATAGACCGATTGCTGTCGGTGGGGTGGCAAGCGCCTCCAGATAATTTTGGCATTCTGATAGAAAAAGCCGAGACCCATCCCAGCCAGCGCGTGCGCGAGCAGTTCGCAGACTTGCGAATTCGGGAGCGCTTTGAGAACAACGATTGGATTAAGTAACGAAATGGCGCTTTCAGGCCGGCATTTAGCTCAAAACGGCTATTACTCGGCTAAGTTGACCCATTAGTGCCCCCTTCGTGTCCACCTGCCCCCTTCAGTTTAGGGGGTTCGTGGATGATGCTTGTCCGCTCTCACTTCATCCTTCATCCTTCATCCTTTGCCGTACCCCGGCCCGCGCACCACCTGGCCCGGCAGCGCGCCGGTGTGCTCCCCGTCCCGTAGCACCTGCGTCCCGTTGACGAACACGTGCGCCATGCCGGTTGAGTATTGGTGCGGCTGGGCGAAGGTGGCGTGGTCCTGCACCAGCGCCGGATCAAAGACCGCCAGGTCGGCGGCGTAGCCGGCGGCCAGCCGCCCGCGCCGCCGCAGTTTCAGGTTGTCGGCCGGCAGGCGCGTGAGGCGGCGCACCGCGTCTTCCAGCGGAATCACCTGCTCATCGCGGACATACCTGGCCAGGAAACGGGCAAAGGTGCCATAGGCGCGCGGGTGGGTGCCGCTCTTCAGGAACACCCCCTCCGGCGCCATGGAGGGCGCATCCGAATCCAGGCTCACCCACGGCTGCCGGATCTGCTTGCGCAGGTTGTCCTCGGTCATCACGAAATAGACAATGCCCACCCGGCTGTCGTCCTCGACCACCAGGTCCATCATGGTGTCGGCGGCGCCGGTGCCGCGCTGGGCCATCACCTGCGCCAGCGTCTGGCCGGTGAGCGGCTTCAGCCGCTCGCTGCGCAGCCCGGTCAGGATCAGCTTGTCCGGCGCGCCGGCCATCAAGAACACGTTCTCCCATTCGTTGGTGGGCGTGGTCATCTCGTGCCGCAGCCGCTCGCGGATGGCCGGGTCCTTGAGGCGCGCCACCCAGGCCTTGTGCCCGCCCTCCTGCACCCAGCGCGGCATGGTGGCGTCCAGCCCGGTGCCGGCGGCGATGTAGGTGTACATGTCGGCGGTGATGGCCAGCCCCTGGGCGCGGGCGGCGTTAATCTTGTCCAGCGCGGCGTCCATCTTGTGCCAGTTCATCTGTCCCATGGCCTTCAGGTGATACACCTCGGCCCGGATGTTGGCCTCGCGCGCGACGGTGATCAGCTCGTCCAGCGCTTCCAGAAAGGCGTTGCCCTCGCTGCGCAGGTGCGAGATGTACATGCCGTCGTATTCGGCTGCCACCTTGGCCAGCTCAATCAGCTCGTCGGTGTGGTAAAAGCAGTCGGGCGCGTAGATCAGCGCCGAGCTGATGCCCATGGCCCCCTCGCGCATGGCCTGGCGCACCAGCCCGCGCATGCGCTCCAGCTCGGCCGGCGTGGCGCGCCGGTCGGCGTAGCCCAGCTCGTGCACCCGCAGCGTGGCGGTGCCCACGAACGAGCTCACATTGGTGGCCACCCCGCGCCGGGCCAGATAGTCCAGGTACTCGCCCAGCGTGGTCCATTCCACGGGATACTGGATGTCGCCCTGGCGCTCAACAAATTCGGCCTTCATCACGTCGCTCAGCGGCCCCCACGATTCGCTCTCGCCCATCACCTCCAGCGTCACCCCCTGGCGGATTTCGCTCTGCGAGCGGCCGTCGACGATGAGCGACTCGGTCGACCAACTGAGCATGTTGATGAAGCCCGGCGTCACCGCCAGTCCGGCCACGTCCATCTCCTGGCGGCCCTTGGCCGCGCCCAGGTCGCCCAGCGCGGCAATGGATTGGCCCTGAATGGCGAGATCGCCTTTTACCGGCGGGTCGCCGCTGCCGTCGTAGAGGGTGCCGCTGCGCAGGATGAGGTCGTATTCGACAGGGTCGGACATGGTTTCTCCCAATCAACAAAGATGATTTTCTCGAAATGGACGTAACTGCCCAGCCGGGCGCCGCGGACACGCCGTTGGCGGCTGTGAACAAGGTAATCAAGGATGTTTTGGCCGAATGGGATGCCGGGGGCAGGCGCCTGCGAGCGTCTGACCCCGGCATCCCATTCGGCCGGCATTTTATCACCGGCTGCCCCAACACGATTTTTTTCACCTGTCAGTCTATTTGCCGTACAATACGGTTCAACCAACCACCTTCCACCCATTGCATAGGGAGCTTTGACGTGCTACTCAACGAGCAAGTTGACCAATACCATCGCGCCGGCTTTGTGAATGGCGGCCCGCTGCTGGACGATCAAACCGTGGAGACGCTGCGGGCCGAAGTGCTGCGCGTGATTGCCGACCGCGACAACCCGGCTGCCCCCCAGCCGGTGCTGCTGCGCGACCTGTCGGTGACGCCCGGGCTGGAGCTGTGGCAGATCCTGAACATCTGGGAGGCCAGCCCGGCCTTTCGCGCCCTGGCCAGCCATCCCGCGCTGCTGGAGATGGCCGTCCAGCTCAGCGGCGCCAAACAATTGCGCATCTGGCACGACCAGATCATCTATAAGCCCAAGGAGACCGGCGGGGTGCTGGGCTGGCACCAGGACTCGCCGCTGTGGGACATCCTGCAGCCCAAGACCGAGCAGGTGACGGCCTGGGTTGCGCTGGACGACGCCGAAGCCGACAACGGCTGCATGTATATGGTGCCCGGCTCGCACCGCTGGGGCGACAAGCTTCAGGCGATCGCTGACCTGCGCGAGCGCGGCCCGCTGCCGGAGACCTTCGAAGGCCATGATCTATACGTGATGACCTGCCTGGTGAAGCAGGGCTATGTGCACTTTCACCACCCGCTCACCTGGCACGGCTCAGGCACCAACTA
>JAYTFQ010000076.1:0-4308 GCA_043734225.1 Anaerolineales bacterium
GCTCGCAGGTGGTGCCGACCCGCCGCGGTCCGGTGTTCCTGGGCTGGGTGCCCTTCCCGGTTCGCAGCCGACTGATCGCCCAGGAAGACCATCGCGGCGCCTCGGTGGAAGAGTTGGACCGCACCGTTGGCGGGCTGATCAGCGGCGAGTTGGCCGACCTGGCTCGCCAGGCCGCCGAACACGACATGCCGCGCGTGCTGGTGGGCCATTTCTCGGTCGCCGGCGCCACCTATGGCTCCGAGCGCAGCGTCATGCTCGGCCGCGACCTCATCATCCAAAAATCGTCACTGGCTGACCCCAACTGGGACTATGTGGCCCTGGGCCACATCCACAAGCACCAGAACCTCACGCCCGCCCACCCGCGCGGCGCCCCTGACCTCGACGGCGCCGGGGGCCGGCTGCCGCCCATCGTCTACTCCGGCTCGCTGGAACGCATCGATTTCGGCGAAGAAGTGGAAGACAAAGGCTTCTGCTGGGTGAAACTGGCCCGCGGCCACACCGAGTGGGAGTTCCGCCGCGTGCGGGCGCGCGCCTTCCGCAGTATCCATGTGGACGTCCGCGACGAGCCCGATCCCACCAGCGCCGTGGTCGCCGCCATCCAGGCGCGCGGCATCGAAGGCGCGGTGGTCAAGGTGGTCATCACCGCCCGCGAGGGCCAGGAAGCGGCCCTGCGCCGGCGTGAGCTGGAAGCCGCCCTGGCGCCGGCGGCCAACATCGCCGCTGTCAGCGTGGAGGTGGAGCGCAGCACGCGCCTGGCCGGTGTTGGGGCCAGCCCGGAATCGCTCACGCCGCTGCAATGGCTGGAGCGCTACTTTGCCGCCAAGGACCGCTCGCCCGAGCGCCTGGCGCAGTTGCTCACCGCGGCCGAGGCCCTTTTGGGCGGCGAGGCCGAGCGCGCATGATCCCGCAGCGGCTTGAGCTCACCAATTTCCTGGCCTATCGCCAGCCGGCCCCGCTCGACTTCACCGGCATTCATGTGGCCGTGCTGTGCGGCGAAAACGGCGCCGGCAAGTCGTCCCTGCTGGATGCCCTCACCTGGGCCCTGTGGGGCCGCGCCCGCGCCAAGACCGACACCGAGCTGGTGCACCAGGGCCAAACCGAGATGCGCGTGGAGTTCACCTTCGCGCTGGGCGAGCAGCAGTACAAGGTGGTGCGCGCGCGCAAGGTGGGCAAGGGCGCGCAGAGCCTGCTCGATTTCCAGGCCGCCGGCCTGGATGGCAAGCTGGTCTCCATCGGTGAAGCCACCATCCCCAAGACGCAGGAGAAGATCAACCGCATCCTGCGCCTCACCTACGAGACCTTCACCAATTCCGCCTACCTGGTGCAGGGTCAGGCCGATGAGTTCACCGGCAAGCGGCCCACCGAGCGCAAGCAGGTGCTGGCCGATATCCTGGGCCTGCTGGAATGGGACGCCTATGAAGAGCGCGCCAAGAAGAAGATCCAGGCCATCGATTTGCGGCTGGCCGGCCTGGAGGGCGTCCTGCGCGAAATCGAGAATGAGCTGGCCAAACGGCCGGACTACGAGCGCGAGCTGCTCGAATTTCAGGCGCGCGTGATTGAAGTCGCCGAGCGCCTGCGCCAGGCCGAGGCCGGCTGGGCCAAGATCGACGGCGCCCGGCAGGCCATGATCGCCCTGGAGCGCCAGCTTACCGATCTGGAGCGTCGCATTCGCGACGCCGAGAAAGAGATTGGCCTGCTGGATGCCGACCTGCGCGAAGCGCTGTTGCGCGGCGACTCCGACAAGCTCCAGCGCCAGTTGGAGCTGGACCGGCACACCCTTGCCGACCTGGAACAGCAAGAGCAGGAGCGCGACAATACCAGCCAGGCGCGCCAGGTGGTGGTGGAGCTGGCCGCCAACCTGCGCGGCCAGAACGAGTCGGCCCGCGCTGAGGCCGACGCGCTCAAGAAGCGCCTGGAAACCCTGGCCGCTGCCACCGAGCCGCGCTGCCCCACCTGCGGCCAGCCGCTGGCCGAGCCGGAACGAGCCGCGCTGGTGGAGCGGCTGGACGCCGAGGTGGAGGCGCGCCGCAGCCAGTATCGCGAGAACCAGGCGAATTTGAAGAAGCTGGCCGACGAACAGGCCGCCTTCGATAAGCAGTTGGCCGCCACGGCTAACAACTTGCGCGGCAAGGGCGCGCTCACCAAGCGCGTGGCCGAGTTGGAAGCCGCCGCGGCCGGCGCGGGCGAGGCCAAAGCACGCGCGGCCGCCCTTAGCGAGCGCCGCGAAGGCTGGGTGGTTCGGCTGAAGCAGGACCGCGAGCAAGCCACGCTGCTGGAGGCCGAGGCCGAGCAGCACAACCGCATCCTGCGCGACTCCGCCGCTCGCCAGCGCGCCCTGGACCAATTGCGGCAGGAAGACACCCTCACCAAGGCCCGTTTGGGCGGGGCCCAGCAGAAGCTGGACGCGCTTGAAGGCCAGGCCAAACAGCGCGATCTCAAGCGCGCCGAGCGCCAGAAGCTGGCCGATGAGCGCGGCCTGTACGAAGAGCTGCGCGATGCCTTCGGCAAGAAGGGGGTGCCGGCGCTGATGATCGAAGCCGCCGTGCCGGAGATTGAGGCCTCCGCCAACGCCCTGCTCAGCCGCATGACCTCTGGCCGCATGCACGTGCGCTTCAACACCCAGCGCGAGACCCAGGCCGGCGAGCTGCGCGAGACCCTGGACATCCAGATCGCCGACGAGTTGGGCACGCGCGCCTACGAAAACTTCAGCGGCGGCGAGCAGTTCCGCGTGAATTTCGCCATCCGCGTGGCGCTCAGCCAGTTGTTGGCCCGCCGCTCGGGCACCCAGCTTCAGACCCTGATCATGGATGAGGGCTTTGGCGTGCTCGATGCCGCCGGCCGCGAGCGCCTGGTGGAAGCCATCAACGCCGCCCAGACCGATTTCCAGCGTATCCTGGTTGTCACCCATATCGAGGAATTGAAGGACATGTTTCCAGTCCGGATCGAGATCGTCAAAGGGCCCGATGGCTCGGAGATTACTGTGCGATGACAAAAGGTGACGACAGACGAACCACGCAGGGCGAATCTGACATTCGTCATTCGTCTCGCGCAGCGGTCGTTCGTCGGGATTTGGGCTTTCCATGCGAGTCTTTGTAACCGGCGCCACCGGCTTCCTCGGCCAGCCCCTCACCTGGGCCATGCTTCGCCGCGGCTGGGAGCTGACAGCCCTGGTGCGCCGGACCGACACCACGCCGGTGCGGCTGCTGCGCCAGGCCGGGGTGAAGCTGGTGATGGGGGACCTGGTGACCAGCGAGCGCGGCCTGCTGCGCGAGGCCATGCGCGGGGCCGACCTGGTGTTTCACAACGCTGGCTGGTATGAGTTGGGCCTGCCGGCCAAGGATCGCCCGGCCATGCGCGCCGTCAACGTGGAGGCCACCGACACACTCCTGAGCCTGGCTCGTCAGCAGGATGTGCGCAAGATCGTTTTCACTTCCTCGACCACTGCCCTGGGCGATACCGCCGGCGCGCTGGCCGACGAGAGCTTCGAGCGCGCCGCGCCGGCGCTCTCCTATTATGAAGAGACCAAGACCGAGGCGCACGCGCTGGCGCTGAGCTATCAAAAGCGCGGCACGCCGCTGGTCATCGTCTGCCCGGCGCAGGTCATTGGGCCCGGCGATCAGTCGCCATTCGGCTATTTCGCTCGCCTGTATGTGCGCGGCCGCATGCCGCCCGCTGCCTGGGCGCCAGACGCCATCTACACCATGGCCCATGTTGACGACGTGGCCGAAGGCATGGCCCTGGCGGCCGAAAAGGGCCAGCCCGGCCAGACCTACATCCTGGGCGGCGCCTCGCTCAGCATGCGCGCACTGATGGAAACTTGGAAGCAGACCCCCGGCGGTATCAAGCCGTTCATCTGGCTGCCGCGCCCATTGGCCTCCTTCACCGGGCTGGTGGCTGGCCCGCTATTGCGCGGGCTGGGTCAGCGCGCCTTCCTCTCGCTCGAGGTAATTAACTCCAGCTATGTCAGCTTCCGCTACAGCTCGGCCCGCGCCGAGCGCGAGTTGGGCGCTCATTTTCGCCCGGCCGAACAAGCCTGGCGCGATACCCTGGCAGCCGAGCGCGCCGCCTGGCGGCCGTGAAGGTCTTTGTCACCGGCGGCACAGGCTGCCTGGGCCGGCGTCTGATTGATGTGCTGCTGGCCCAAGATTGCGAGGTGACTGCCCTGGTGCGCACCTTTGACCGGGCGCGCAGCCTGCCCGAGGCGGTGCGCACGGTGGCGGGCGATGTCACCCGCCGCGGCGGCCTGAAGGCCGCTATGCGCGGCGCGGAAGTGGTGTTCCACGCGGCCGCCTGGACCCAGTTGGGCGC
>JAYTFQ010000077.1:0-9930 GCA_043734225.1 Anaerolineales bacterium
CGGGCCGTGCTGCACGGCATCGGCGAGCCGCTGATCAACAAAGATCTGCCGCGCATGATTGAGTATCTCAAAGCGCGCGGGGTGACTGTGCTGTTTAACACAAATGCCACCCTGCTGACGCCGGCCTGGTCGCGCAAGCTGATCGCCAGCGGGCTGGACGAAATGCGCTGCTCGCTGGATGGCGCCGACCCGCAAACCTATGCCGCCATCCGCGGCGCGCCGCTGCTGCACAAAATCGTGAGCAACTTGCGCGAGTTCACCCGCCTGCAGCGCGAGCTGGGCGCCGAAAAACCGCGCGTGTCGGTGTGGATGACGGGCATGCGCGAAAACATCCGCGAGCTGCCGGACCTGGTGCGGCTGTCGGCGCGCATGGGCGTGACCGAGGTGTATGTGCAGCGCATGGTCTATCCGCTCGACAGCCCCGAGCCAGTCGGCTTGTTTGGGCCGGGCCACGCCCTGTTTGACGACTTCGATACGATGGCGGACCAGGCCATTGCTGAGGCCGAGCAGGTGGGCCGCGAGCTGGGGGTCAGCCTGCGCGCCTCGGGCGCCACCGACCCGCGCCACAGCCTGGAAGCAGCGCATGCGCCCGACCCGCGTCCGTGGGCCGCCTGCCTGCGGCCATGGACCACGGCTTATGTCACGGCCAACGGCAACTGCCTGCCGTGCTGCATCAGCCCATTTGCCACCACGGACTACGACAGCCTGAAGATGGGCAATTTGTTCGAGCAAGACTTTAGCCACATCTGGAATGACGCGCGCTATCAGGCCTGGCGCCTGCAGCTGCTCAGCGATCAGCCGCCCGCGCCCTGCGCCGGGTGCGGGGTGCATTGGAGTTTGTAGGAAAATCTTTGTACACGCACACTTGCACCTGCGCTGCACACTTGCCCCGCGCTGGCGCGCTAGCGCAAGTGCCGGGGAGTGCAGGTGTAACACGGATATAAAAACCTCCAGATCAACTCCGTGAAATCCGGCTCTGTTCGTGACATCCGTGTACCGGATCTGGTAGTGCGAATTACTCGCAAGCTCATCAAAGGAGACATACCACCATGACCGAACTTCAGTCCGTCCTCGACACGCTGGAACCTATTGCCGCCAATATCGTCGCGCCGGCCGCCGCGCGCATCGACGCCACGGGCGAATATCCCCGCGCCGCCCTGACGGCGCTGGGCGAGGCAGGACTGTTGGGGCTGGTCAGCGCCAAGGAGGTTGGCGGGCTGGGGCTGGCGCATAGGGCCGCGGCGCTGGTCATCGAGCGGCTGGGGCGCGAGTGCGCCTCCACCGCCATGGTGGTGGCCATGCACTACGCCGGCGCGGCCGTCATCGAGGCCTTTGGGCCGCGCGAAGTGCGCCAGGCAATTGCCGCCGGGCAGCACGTCAGCACCCTGGCCTTTTCCGAAGCCGGTTCGCGCAGCCACTTTTGGGCGCCGCTGAGCACCGCCGCCGCGGTGGCCGGCAACGGCCATGTGCAGCTGGATGCCAAGAAGAGCTGGATCACCTCGGCCGGCGAGGCCGATAGTTACGTCTGGTCCAGCAAGCCGCTGGCGGGCGAAGGCGCCAGCACCATCTGGCTGGTGCCGGCCAATGCCGGCGGGCTGCGCGTGGTGGCGCCGTATCGCGGCCTGGGCCTGCGCGGCAATGCCTCCAGCCCGGTGGCGGCGGAGGCGGTGCTGGTTGAGCCAGCCGCCATGCTGGGCGGCGACGGCAAGGGTTTTGATGTGATGATGGGCGTGGTGTTGCCCTACTTTCAGCTTATGAACGCAGCGGCTTCCATTGGGCTGATGCAATCGGCCACGGCCAAAACGGCCGCGCATGTGGGCAAGACCTCGTTCGAACACCTGGGCAGCACGCTGGCCGATCTGCCCACCATTCGCGCCTACATTGCCCGGATGCAGATCAAGACCGACCTGGCGCGGGCGCTGCTGCTGGACACGTGTGAGGCCCTGGAAAGCGGGCGGGCCGATGGCATGCTGCGCGTGCTGGAAATCAAAGCCGCCGCCGGCGAATCGGCCACCGAAGTGACCGACCTGGCCATGCGCGTGTGCGGCGGGGCGGCTTTCCGCCAGGAAGTGGGCGTGGAGCGCAACTTCCGCGACGCGCGCGCCGCCACCGTGATGGCGCCGACCACCGACGTTTTGTATGATTTCATCGGCAAGGCCGTGTGCGGGCTGCCGTTGTTTTAGGCGACTGGAGCGAGCATGGGCCAACAAGTCAATGAACTGATGCAGATGCTGCAGGCCTCGCTGGCCCAGACCCTGGACACGCTGGCGGTGCTGAGCGACGCCGAGCTGGACGAGCACTCCGAGCATCCGTGCGCCATGGGCGGCAGCGTGCGCGACCTGCTGACGCACAACATCGACCACGAGCGCATGCACACCGGCCAGGTATTCAGCGCCCGCTACAGCCAGCGCAAGATGCAGAACAGCGAAGTGGACCGGCTGATGGCCGAGACGCTCAAGGCGCGCACGGAGTTGATCGCCTCGCTGATCGGGCTGCCCGACGACGCGCTGGACGCGCGCACGCCGGACGACCAGTGGACGGTGCGCGAGATGATCGAGCACACCATCTATTGGGAGCGGCATTCGATTGACGACCTGGCCCACACCCAACTGCGCGGGCGCGCGCCCACCCACGCCGACCAGCCGCCGCTGGAAGTGACCGACCCGATCTACGGGCAACTGGCGGACGTCAAAGAGTCATGACCATCCCCGTGACCCCGCCGCCGGTGGGCGGCGACGCCGCAGTCTTGAAATGGAAGCTGTGGATCTATACGAATTACGACTGCAACCTGCGCTGCTCGTATTGCGTGGCCAAATCCGGCCCGAATGTGGCGCGGCGTGCGATTGGGCTGGCCAATGCCCGACGGCTGGTGGATGAGGCCGCGGCGCTGTGCTTCGAGCATATCTTCTTCACCGGCGGCGAGCCGTTTCTGCTGAACGACATCTACGCGATGCTGGCCTATTCGTCGGCGCGGCTGCCGACGACCGTGCTGACCAACGCCATGCTGCTGCAGCAGAAATTGCCCGGCAGCGAGCAGACGCGCTTGCAGCGGCTGACCGAAATCGCCAATGACAACCTGATCATCCAGGTGAGCCTGGATGGCGCCCAGCCGGAGGAGCACGACGCCTACCGCGGGCCGGGTAGCTGGGCCAAAACCGTGGCCGGCATCATGCAGCTGCAGGCCGCTGGCTTTCGCGTGCGGCTGGGCACCACCGAAACCCCGGTCAACAGCGCCCACCTGCACGAGCTATGTGAGTTCCATCGCGCGCTGGGCATCCCGGACGAAGATCACTTTGTGCGCCCGCTGGCTAAACGCGGCTTCTCGCGTGAGGGGCTGGAGCTGGGCCGGCAAAACCTGGTGCCCGAGCTGACGGCCAACCTGGACGGCATTTTCTGGCACCCGCTCTCGACCGATGCCGACATGCAGGTGACCAAGCAGATGTTCCCGCTGTCGGCAGCCGTGGACGTGGTGCAGGGCCAGCTCGACACGCTGGCGCAAACCGGCGCGCTGCCCTTGATGACCTTTACCTGAGGCTAGCCAAAACGCTCCCGTGCGGAGCAGCCCCAGCCAAGCAACGAAAACGAGGCCGCATGATCTACGCATATGTTCTCATCGAAGCGGAACCCAGCCGGGTGCAAGACCTGATCCGCGAGCTGCCGCACATGGAGCTGGAAGGCTCCGTGATCAAACAGGTGCACGCCGTCACCGGCCGCTACGACCTGATCGCCTATGTCGAGAGCCCCGATCTGCCGTCTCTCGGCAATTGAGTCACCAATGGCATTGGCGGCGCCGTGGGCGTCCGCAAAACGGAAACCTGCCTGGTGGTTTGGTAATACTAATCGGCCCGCTGTCGCGGCCCGCTTCGCATTGATTGGCCGGCTGGAGAGAAAACATGCAAAATCGATTGCAAAGCATTTCCCGTATCGACGCGCCGCTGCAAAAGATCGCGCTGGTGCTGGCGCGCATCACGCTGGGGCTGCTGTTCTTCACCCAGCTATGGTGGAAGGTGCCGCCCTCCTTTGGCTGCCCGCCGGATTTTGCGTTTGCCACGGCCGATGCGAGCGGCAATTTGCACCGCACCGGCGGCCTGTGTGACTGGATTGGCGTTGAGTCGGCCGAGGCCAGCCGTGCGCATCCAATCCTGGCGGCTGACCTGAGCACCATCGGCGGCCCGAAGCTGAGCATTGATGTCGGCCTGCTCTCGCGCGCCAACGGCGTGTTCATCGATAACGTGGTCAAGCCGAATATCCGCGTGTTCGGCTTCTTTGTGTGGGGCATGGAAGCCTTCATTTTTATCAGCCTGTTCCTGGGCCTCTTCACCCGCCTGGGCGCGCTGGTGGCGATTTTTCAATCCCTGCAGCTGTGGGTGGGGCTGGCCGGCGTGGCCGGCGAGTGGGAATGGAGCTACAACTGGATGCCGGTGCTGGCGCTGCTGCTGTTTGCCTTCGCGCCGGCCATCGGCTTTGGCCTCGACTCGCTGCTGCGGCCGCGGCTCAAGCCGGCCGCCGATAAGGGCAATTGGGTCGCCCAGGTGCTGTATTGGCTGACGTAATCCCGCGCCAGGCCGCGCCGCGCAACCCCCGCGCGGCGCGGCTGGCGCTGCTGGCGATCATCGGCCTGGCCTCGCTGCCGGGCTATCTGGCGGCGCGCGGGCTGGGCGACCTGCGCCTGAATACCATCGGCTTTGAGGTCGTCTTCCTGGGCACGTTCGCGCTGTACCTGCTGGCCGCCGCCGTGGTGCTGCGCCTGCCGCGCGCCGGCGGTTCATCTCTCCCGGCACTAGCGCTCATATTCTTGTTTGGCCTCGCTTTCCGGCTGATCCTGCTGCCCAGCTTGCCGACCCTATCGGACGACATGTTTCGCTACGTCTGGGATGGGCGGGTGCAGGCCAGCGGGCTGAGCCCGTATCGCTATCCGCCCAGCGCGCCCGAAGTGGCGGCGCTGCGCGCCGGCGACCCGGCCATCTGGCCGCACATCAACCGCCAGGACGCTGTGACCGTTTACCCGCCGGGCGCGCAGTTGGCTTTTGCGGCCGTGTGGCGCGCGGTGGGCGACAGCGTGACAGGCTTCAAGGGGGCGTTTGTGCTGGCCGAGCTGCTGGGCGGTCTGCTGCTGCTGGGGCTGCTGCGCGCGCTTAACCAACCGCTGGAGCGGGTGCTGCTCTACCTGTGGAGCCCGCTGCTGGTGTTTGAGGTGGCGCACGCCGGACATGTGGATGGACTGCTGCTGCCGCTGCTGATCCTGGCTCTTTGGGCGCGGGTTAAGAACCGGCCCTGGCTGCTGGGTTTGGCGCTGGGCGCGGCCACGCTGGTCAAGCTGTTCCCGCTGATCCTGGTGCCGGCGCTGCTGCCGCTGGGCGTGTCGGGCACATGGCGGGCGCGCCTGACCCCGGCCAGCAAGATGCTGCTGGCGTTCGGCGCGATGATGGCCGCCGCCTATGTGCCGTATATCCTGCAGCCCGGCGCGGCCGTTGGGTTTCTCCCCAAGTATTTCGATGAGAATTTCAACCTGGGCCTGGCCAAAGGCTTGTACCTGCTGGCGCCCCTGCTCGGCCAGACCGGTTCGCGGCTGGCCAACGCCGTCACCTTTGGCGGGCTGGCGCTGCTGAGCGGCCTGTTTGTGCTGCGGCCGGCCGCCGATGGGCGCGCCGCGCTGGGCCGCTGTGTGTGGCTCATCGGCTGGTTCACGCTCTTCACGCAGAACTTGTTTCCCTGGTATCTGCTGTGGCTGCTGCCGCTCCTGGTCGTGTTTTTGGAGCCGGGCCAGCGCTGGGGGTTCACGCCGGCGCCGATGACAGCCTGGCTGATCTTTAGCGGCAGCACGGCGCTGGCGTACCTGTTCTTCATCAAATGGCGCGTGGTGGCGGGGGCGCAGGCAGCGGAGTATGCGCCGCTGTATGCGCTGCTGTTGTTGGCGGCGCTGCCGCACGGACGCGCTGGGCTAACGCGCCTGGCCGGCTGGCTGAAGACGGGGCGGCCAGCCACGAGTCGCGCGCGTGCGTCATAGCCAGCCGGTCGCCGGAGCGGGTGTGAGGCCGCTATGACCGTGTTACCCGAATCCACCCCCTCCCAGCGTTGGCTCTGGCCGCGCCGGCTGGGGGGCGTCGCTTACCCGGGCCGGCTGGCGCCGCCAGTGTGGCTGGCGCTGTTGGGCGCCGCCTTTCTGGGCATCAGCCTGGTCGGGCTGGTGTTGCCCTACAACCTGTTTCGGCTGGGGCTGCGGCCGTATTTGAACATCGCCAACCTGACCAACGGCCACCCGCTGGCTCAGGCGGGCTTTGTGCTCACCCTGGCTGCGCTGGCCGGGCTGTACTATCTGGCCTGGCGCGCCTGCCGGGCAGCGGGGCAGGCCACGGCGGGCGGCCAGCCGCGCGCGATGTGGGTGGCGCTGCTCGGCGCCGTGCTGGCCATTAACCTGGCCATGCTGTGGCTGTATCCGGTGGACGCCTCGGACATCTTCGACAACATCGATCGCGGCCGCATCAGCGCGCAGTATGGCGGCAACCCGTTTTATGAGCCGCCGCGGCAATACGTGCAGGACGACTTTTTCAAGTATGTGGCCTGGCCGGATTACACCTCGGCCTATGGGCCGCTGTGGGAGCTGATGGCGGCTGCCACCAGCCGGCTGGCCGGCCAGAGCACGCTGGCCAACGTGCTGGCGTTCAAAACCATCGGCCTGCTGTTCTATGCCGGCTGCGTGGCGCTGATCGCCAGCATCCTGCGCCAGCGGGCGCCGGAGCGCGCCTTGCAGGGCGTGTGCCTGTTCGCGCTTAATCCGTTCGTCATCTACGAGACCGCCGGCAACGGCCACAATGACATTGTGATGGTGTTCTTTATCTTGCTGGGGCTGTGCGCGCTGCTGCGCGGCCACTTCAGTTGGGCCGCCCTGGCCTGGGTGGCCGGCGGGCTGGTCAAATTCATCCCGCTGCTGCTGCTGCCGGTGGCGCTGGCTGTGGTGCTGCGCGCCCTGCCCACCTGGCGCGGGCGGCTGCGCTACGCGCTGATCACCGGGCTGGCCGCCGCTGCCCTGAGCGTGGCCGTGTTCGCGCCGTTCTGGCGCGGCGGCGACATCCTGGCCGTCCAGCGGCGCGGCACGCTGTTCACCGCCTCCTTGCCGGCGCTGTTCCAGGCGCAACTGGAGCCCGGCCTGGGCGTGGATGCCAGCCAGCGCATGGTGGCGGCGGTGACAGCCCTGCTGACCCTGACAGCGGTGGCCTACCAGGCCTGGCGCGTCTGGCGCGCCGACCCGCGCGGCGCCGATTGGCTGGCGCCCGTGCGGGCCAGCACGCACATCCTGTTGTTCTATCTGGTGTTTGCCTGTCTGTGGTTTCAGCCCTGGTATACCCTGTGGCCGCTGGCGCTGGCCGCGCTGCTGCCGGAGGGCGCGGTGGCGCGCACGGTGGTGCTGCTCTCGTATGCCGCCGCCTGGAAGACCATCATCTTTGACGATTTCGTCTACACCGGCGGCCCGCTGCCCTCCAAAGTCTGGCGTGAGACCCTGCTCGGACCCATCACGCTGGGGCTGGTGTGGCTTTACATCGCCTATCGCCTGCTGCTGGGCTGGCGGCGCAGCGCGATGCGGCGCCTGCGGCCAACATGATCCAACCCGAAGCGACCACCCGCTGCGCCTTGCTGGTCATCGCCAAGCGCCCCGCGGCCGGCCAGACCAAGACCCGCCTCAGCCCGCCGCTGCTGCCGGAACAGGCGTCGGCTTTGTATGAATGTTTTCTGCGCGACACGCTCGACGTGGCGCGGGCCGTGCCCGGCGTGACGCGCCTGGCGCACTATGCGCCAGATGCGGCCGCCGGCTATTTCCAGCAACTGGCGCCGGACTTCGGCCTGCGGCCACAGGTGGGCGACAGCCTGGGGCCGCGGCTGGACGAGGTGCTGACCCGCTGCCTGGCGGAGGGCTTCGAGCGCGCGGTGATTATGGACAGCGATAGCCCCACGCTGCCGCCCGAGTACGTGGCCGGCGCCTTTGCCGCGCTGGACGGCGCGGACGTGGTGCTGGGGCCGTGCGAGGATGGCGGCTACTATCTGATTGGCCTGAAGCACCCCCAGCCGCGTTTGCTGCGCGAGGTGCAAATGTCCACACCGAATGTGCTGCGCGACACGCTGGCGCTGGCTGAGCAGGCAGGCCTGCGCGTGGCGCTGCTGCCGCGCTGGTACGACGTGGACACCGCGCAGGAGCTGGAACGCCTGCGGGCCGACCTGGCCGGGCACGCCAACGGGGCCGCGCCGCACACCCGCGCCTTCCTGGCCCAGATGGCGACCAATGAGCAGCCGGCGGGTGAGGCGTGAGGGTCACGGTCATTATCCCCGCCCTCAACGAGGCGGGCTGCATCGGCGACCTGGTCAGGGCCGTGCTGGCCCAGCCAATCCAGGAAGTGATCGTGGTGGACAACGGTTCCAGCGACGACACGGCTGGCGCGGCGCGGCAGGCCGGCGCGCGCGTGGTGGTTCAAACGCGGCGCGGCTATGGCTACGCCTGCGCCGCCGGCGCGGCGGCGGCTGGCGCGGCGGCCGAGGTGCTGGTCTTTATCGATGGGGACTTTAGCTTCGCGCCGGAGGAGATGCCGCGGCTGCTGGCCCCGCTGCAAGCCGGCGCGGCCGACCTGGTGCTCGGCTCGCGGACGCTGGGCAGCATTGAGGCCGGCTCCATGCCCCCGCCGCAGCGGTTTGGCAACTGGCTGGTGGCGCGGCTGATGCGCTGGCAATATGGCCTGGCGGTGACCGACCTGGGGCCGTACCGCGCCGTGCGCCGCGAGCTGTTGGCCGCGCTCGACATGCGCGAGATGACATTCGGCTGGCCGACGGAAATGATCGTCAAGGCTGCCCGGCGGCGCGCGCGCGTGGTGGAGGCGCCGGTCAGCTATCGCTCGCGCCGGGCGGGCAAGTCGAAGGTCAGCGGCACCATAAAGGGCACCGTGCTGGCCGGCACCGTCATCCTGGGGACCACGTTCCGATACGCGCGCTGGTCATAATTGAAACGGCCGCTTAGCGCATGAGCACAGGCAGGTATAACTGATCGGCGGCGATCAAGATCTTGAAGGTTTGCAGCGCGCTGGTGTCCACGCCCCCGTTCAGCGTGCCGCCGCTGTCCATCAGACTCACCGAGAGGCTGGCCGTGCCGGTGGCGTTGGGCGCGGGTGTGAAGGTCAGGCTGCCATCGGCAGCGAGCGCGGGCTGCGCGCTGAACAGCGGGTGATTGTCGTTCGTCACGGTGAAGGTCAGCGTCTGCGTGCTTTCGTTGAGCGGGCCGGCGACGCTGGCCGTGGCCCAGCCGGGCAGCGTGTGCGCGCCGGTATCCTTGAGCACAGCCTGGTCGGCGCCTTTGGTGAACGAGGGCGCATCATTGACCGGCGCCAGCGAGACGTTCACCGTGGCGCCCGCCCCGGCATAGGTGATTGGATCGCTGGCATTCCAGTTGAAGGAGGCTGCGCCAAAATAGTCGGCATCCGGCGTGAAGCTCAGGCCGCCTAAATCGGAGGCCAGAATTTCCTGGTTCAGCGTGACCGGCGTGCTGTTGAGCTTGAGCACGCCGTTCGCCGGCAGCGTGGTCACTTTGAGTTTGACGAGCGGATCGCCATCGGCATCCGTGAAGTGCGTGGTGAAATCGGCCGCGGTGAAGGTGAGCACTTGATCTTCCAGCCCGGCTTTGGGGAAGCTGGCCAGCGCGGGCGGCGTATTGGGCTGCTGATAGCGCGCCACGGCAAAGTCGGGGCCATTGCCAAGACCGGCGTCGGATGAGCCCGCGACGACGATGCTGTGATCGGGCTGGATGACCAGCGCCCGGGCCAGGTCATCGCTGGTGGCGGTCAGAGGTTGTGAATTTATCGCGTCCCAACATCGAATTCGCGGGCTTTTTGTCATTTGGGCGCAAAAAATCTGCGGGAAATTGAATAAATTCACAAACTCTCAGAGTGACAG
>JAYTFQ010000078.1:0-2582 GCA_043734225.1 Anaerolineales bacterium
AGATTGAGAACCCGCGCTGCCCGCAGGGGCCGTTTTGGTGGGAGGCGCCAGATGGCAGCCGGGTGCTGGCCTTCCGGCTGCTGTCGGCGTATGGCAGCGGGCCGGAAGACGTGAACCTGGCAGCGCTGCAAGAGGTGGCGGGGCACTTCACGGAGACGGTGCGCGACCTGATGTTCTTTTATGGAGTGGGCAACCACGGCGGCGGCCCGACCATCGCCACGCTGAAGAGTCTGGAGGCGCTGGAGACAGACGCGGAACTGCCCAGCCTGCGCTTCAGCTCGCCCGAGCGATACTTTGAGGACTTGCAGGCGCGGCTGCCGCTGACAGAGCTGCCGGTGTATCGCGGCGAGCTGCAAATGCACGCGGTGGGCTGCTACGCGGCGCACAGCGGGGTGAAGGCCTGGAACCGGCAGGCCGAGCATTTGCTGCTGGCGGCTGAGCGCTGGGCGGCGGTGAGCCAGCACCTGACGGCCATGCCGGCGGCGACCAAAACACTGGCCGAGGCGTGGCAGAAGGTGCTGTTCAACCAGTTTCACGACATCCTGGCGGGGACGAGCATCCGCGAGGCATATGAGGATGTGCGCGATGAATTTGGCGCGGCGCGGCGGGCGGCGTGGGTGGTGCTGAACACCGCCCAGCAGCGGCTGGCCAGCCAGGTGGATACGCGGGCTGTGAGCGCAGGTGGGGAGGTTGCACCGCGGAGTTCGCGGAGAGCGCTGAGAAAGGCAAATGCGGGCGGGGAGAGCGCGGGTGGCGAGAGCGCGGCGCTGGTGGTGTTCAACCCAAACACCTTCGCGGCGACGCTGCCGGTGGAGCATGAGGTGATGATCTGGAATATGGCGGCCGGCACACCGACGCTGACCGACAGCGCCGGCCAGAGCGTGGCGTGCCAGGCGGAGGCGCCCTCGGCGGTGGTGCCGGGGAACTGGCGGCGGCGGCTGGTGTTTCAGGCCGAGCTGCCGGCGCTGGGCTACCAGGTTTACCACCTGAGCACTGAGGCCGGCGCGCCAACGCCGCCGGCCGCGGCGGGCCTGAGCCTGGAAACGGCGGCCGGCCCGGTGGTGAACGATTATGTGGTGGAGACCGACGGGCGGGCGGACCTGATATTGGCTAACCGCGCGCTGCGGCTGCGACTGGACGGGCGGCTGGGCGACATCGTCAGCCTGGTGGACGTGGCGACCGGCGCGGAAGTGTTTGCCGAGCACGCGGCGGTGGGCGTTGTGCTCGACGATCCGAGCGACACCTGGAGCCACGGGCTGACGGCCTACCAGGATGTGTGCGGGCAGTTCAGCGGCGCGCGGCTGGAGGTGATTGAGAACGGGCCGGTGCGGCTGCGCGCGCGGGCGACGGCGCACTATGGCGGCTCGACGCTAAGGCAGGACTTCATCCTGTACCGCGACCAGCCGTGGGTGGAAGTGCGGGTGCGGGTGGACTGGCACGAGCAACTGAAGCTGCTGAAGCTGGCCTTTCCGGCGGCGCTGAGCGAGCCGGCGGCCACGTTTGAAATTCCGTATGGCGTGCTGGAGCGGCCGGTGGATGGGACGGAGGTGCCGGGGCAGCGCTGGGTGACAGTGAGCGGCCAGGCCGGCGGCGAGCGGCGGGGTGTGAGCCTGATCAGCGACGCGATCTACAGCTATGACGTGACCGGCGCGCAGGCGCGGCTGACGGTGCTGCGCAGCCCAGTGTACGCGCATCACACGCCCAAGGCGCTGGAGGCGGGCGGCGCCTATGAGTGGATGGAACAGGGCCGGCACGAATTTCGGTATCTGATTCTGCCGCAGGCCGGGGCGATTGACACGAGCGCGACGCAGCGGCTGGCGGAGATGCTGAACATGCCGGGGCTGAGCCAGGCGGAGGGCGCGCACGCCGGGCGGCTGCCGGCCCGGGGCGGGTTTCTGGCGGTAGACGCGGCGAACGTGCTGGTGACGGTGCTGAAGCCGGCTGAGGACGGCCAGGGCTGGGTGGTGCGGGCGCAGGAGACGGCAGGGCGGCCGGCGCGGGCAACCTTAACGATGGGGCTGACCCGCACCGGCCCAGCCGTTGGGGCTGGTGTTGGGCAGGCGTTTCCGATTGAGCTGGGGGCGTGGCAGGTGGGGACGTGGCGGGTGACGGAGGAGGGCGGGGGGTATACGATCCGAGAGACGAATTTTCTGGAGGGGTGAGCGCCTAACGCGCCTGCCACCCCCAAAACAGCTGGTGGCAGGTGCGCCTCGAGAATTAGAAAATGGGCTGACATGGGGCGGGATGGCCTGGGCGCGGGCCTGTCCGAAAGGGCACTACGTTGGCTTCTGTGCAATTTTTCCTCACTCCCAGGCCGTGACGACGGCTTCGATGTACTCCTGACCGATCGCCCTCGCCACCGAAACACGGTGATGTCCGTCGCGCACGAAGTAGGTCTCAGCGATGCGGATCAATTCCACAGGCGGCAGAGCCGTGCCGCGCTTATGCGCCGCGTAAATGCTCACCCACCGGCCTTGCGTGTTATCCGTCAGCGGATAGAAATCGGCGTCGAAGTCGCGCGTGCGCCCTTCCGAGCCGCGGATTGCATTGATCGCAACTGTATTCAATCCAGCGTGATGCCC
>JAYTFQ010000079.1:0-1931 GCA_043734225.1 Anaerolineales bacterium
GTGGCAAATTGCCGAGACCCCGCCGGGCCTGAATGCCGACGAGGCCTTCCATCTCCTGACTGCCCAGAAGATCGATCGCGGCGGATACTTTCCCGCCTACATCACCGGCAACGACGGCAACGAGCCGCTCTTCGCCTATTCGGCAGCGCTGACCCTGCTGCTGCTCGGCCCGGTCACCTGGGCCGGCCGGCTGGCCGCGGCCTGGGTGGGACTGATCGGGGTGGCGGCGACCATCCGGGCCGGGCGCGAGATGTTTCCGCGCCAGCCGGTGGGCCTGCTGGCCGGGGCGGCGCTGGCCACTCTCTTTTGGAATATCGATTTCAGCCGGTTTGGCTCGCAGCCAATCCTGGCCGCCACCGCCGCCGCTGCCTGCATGGCAGCGCTTTTTTGCGGCGCGCGCACCGGCAGCCGCTGGGCGTACCTGCTGGCCGGCGTCGCCTTAGGATTGGGGCTGGATAGCTACGTCGCCTTCCGCCTGTTTCCCATCGTGGTGCTGGCGGCCGTGCTGGCGCTGGTGCTGGCGGCCAACCCGGCCCAGCGGCGCGGGCTGCTGACCGGCGCGGGCGTGGCGGCGGTCAGCACGCTGCTGGTGTACTCGCCTCTGATCATCTTCTTCGTTCAAAATCCAGATTGGTTCCTTCATAGATTCAGCCAGACGACCGCCGGCACACTGAGCTCAAGCGGCGCGCAAACCGATTTGCTGGCCAACGGGCTGAAGACTCTGGGCGGGCTGATTGTCAGCGGCGATCAAAACTGGCGGCACAACATCGGCGGGCGGCCGGCGCTGGACGCAGCCCAGGCCGGCTTTGCCTTGGCCGGAGCCGTGGCACTGACCACGCGCCGGCGCTGGGCGTTGGGCGCCACCCTGCTGGTGTGGCTGGCGGTGGGCCTGGCGCCATCGGTGGTTACTGTGGAGGCGCCACACTTTGGCCGCACCACCATGGTGACGCCCGCCATCGCGCTGCTGATCGGCTTTGGCGTGTGGTCGGCCTGGGAATGGACCCGCCGCTGGCGCGTGGCGCGGGGCGTGATTGTCCTGGCGGGATTGTTCTCAGTGGCGTTGACCGCTTACGCGTATTTTGGCGTGTGGGCGCACGACTACAACCTGTTTCAGGCCTTCAGCATGGAACAGGTGTCTGGCACGCGCGCCTTGCAGCAGGCGCCAGCCGGCGCGCGGCGGATGGCGCCGGATATGCCCATCGCGCGCTTTACCTTCCAGTATTTGATGGGCAGCGCAGCGTTCAGCACAGTGCAGACATATGACAGCACGCACTGCCTGGTGCTGCTGGATTCGTCCACACAGCCGGCGGCGTATGCCCTGATTACGCCGCGCGAGTTTTCGCTGTTGCCCGACTTGCAGCGCGCCTATCCGAGCGGGGTTTGGTCGATCAGCGACACATTTGGAGGACAACCAGCCAGCGGGTTATTCCTAGCGCCGGCGGGGACGAAGGCGGTACCGCCCGTGGCGGCCAACCGCAGCGCGGACTTTGGCGGGCAGGTGCGGCTGCAGGGGTATCAACTTTCGGTTCAGGTGCTGCGGCCGGGCGCGACACTGACCCTGACGATTCTGTGGCAAATCGAGCAGCCCACGGCCACGCCACTTAAACGCTTCACACACTTGTTGGGCGCGCCCACGGCGGATGGCAATATTGTGTACGCGCAGAATGACGGCAAGCCGTGTGATGACTCGTTTCCGACGACCGGCTGGGAAGCGGGCGACCAACTGGTGACGACCGAGACGCTGGCGATTCCGCCCGATCTGACGGCCGGCAGCTATACGGTGCAGACGGGCTGGTATGACCCCGACAGCGGCGCGCGTTTGCCAATCAGCGCCGATAGCGGGCCGCATGTGGATGATGCGGCGCAACTGCAAACCCTTCAGGCGAGTATCAATTGAGATTTCGGAAAAAAGCATGTTGGGGTTGGTCGAT
>JAYTFQ010000080.1:0-4440 GCA_043734225.1 Anaerolineales bacterium
ATCTATCAGTGCTCCCAGGGCGGCGGCACGCTGCTGGCTGCCTTTCCCGGCAGATACACACCCGAAGAGTGCCGCAAGATGATCGACTTGCTGACCGGCAACCTGGTCGGTCCGATTTTTATTGCCGGCGGATCCACCCCCAGCGGCGTGGTGGCGCACAAACATGGCTGGGACCGCCTGCCGCTCACCAACGTGGCTGACGCCGCCATTGTCTTCACCCCCGGCGGCACCTACGTCTTGACCGTGTATGCCCACCGCGACGACGCCATGCTGTTTGATGACGCCAACCGGCTGATCATTTCGGTCGCGCGCGCGGTGTATAACTACTACAACCCGGGCTAGTAGTCTGTCACCCTGGGCAAGATGGACTGTCGCCCTGAGCGCGCATGCGCATACTTGTGCTAAACGCCGTGGTAGCGCGCGAAGGGCCCCTGCCGGCTGTACAGCTTCATCTGTCTTACAGACTACTAGGCCGAGGCCCTCGGAGAACAAAAACGCCCCGGCTCTGGCCGAGGCGCGTCGCGCGTGCAGGGGGGAAAATTCTTCAGGCGCCGGCCGTTTCACTGCCGGGGTTCGCGCTCGCGTCTGGCTCGCGCCGTTTGACCAGCACCAACTTGTTGGCGCCGTCCTCATAGCTGAATTCCACCGCGTCCATCACCTGCCGCATAAAATACAGGCCCAGCCCGCCCACCTGCATGTCTTCCAGCCGGCTGGTGAGCTGCGGCATGGGCACCGCGTCCGGATCAAATCGCTTGCCCCGGTCTTCGATGGTGATGATGAGCTCGCCGGCCTCCGGCTCGCAGCGAATATCAATTTCGCCGCGGCCCTCGCCGTCGTAAGCATGCTCGATGATGTTGGTGCAGGCTTCGTCCACCGCCAGTTGGCAGCGGCAAATGGCCGTATCGTCCAGGCCGGCCTCCAGCCCCGATTGCTCGACAAACTTGGAGATTTGCTCCAGGCGGTCAAACCAACCTGGGACGTGAAGGCGATGTTCCATCCGAAAGATGCCAGTCGTAGACGGGCTAGAAACTGGCTACCGCCTCTTCCTGTGTGGAATGAATCGAGAAAATGGAGGTCAGCCCAGCCAGGCGCAGCACCTCTTCGACGCGCGCCGATGGGTTGGCCAGGCGCAAATCGCCGTTCACGCGCTTGACTTTCTTCAAAGTCGATACCATCGCCCGCAAACCAGCCGACGACATATATTCCACGTCCTTAAGATCCAGAACGATGTGATGCTGGCCGCCGTCCACCACCTGGCTGAGCTGGCTTTCCAGCTCCGGCGCGGTTGAACTATCAACCCGGCCGCTGACTGACATGACGGCGACACGTTTGTACTCTTGAGTCGCAATTTCCATGCTGCCTCCTCAAACCTGACTGGCCGCGATTATACCCCAGAGCCGGGCAATGTCCTATCGCCCGGCCTCGCCCTGTCATGGCCTCCTAAAGTCGCCTCGGGCAACCGAAGTCGCCGCCACAAAAACACGAAGTCGCCCCGCGCGGGCTGGATGTGCGCACATCCAGCCCGCGCAGGCGGGCTTGGTGCTCCTGTCGCCGCGCCCGAAGCCTCCAACCGTCAGTCATAAGCGGTGCAGTCAGTCAATGGAAAATGGAAAGGCCCTGCTCACTCTCGCCGGCGGGCGCGCCGCCGGCCAGCCGCGAGGCCGCCAGGCACAGCCCCACAAAGATCCAGAATAAGCTGCCCGCCGGCTGAAAACTCAATTCGAAGAAATAGTGATCGACGATGCCCACCACCAGCGCCGCCGCCAGGCCAGCGTGCGCGCCCAGCCATAGCAGCAGTTGGCCCTGCCCGGCCGCCGTCTCGGCCGCCGCGTACAGCAGCCGGCGCCGGCTGAAACTCCAGATGAACACCGTTGCCATGCCGATCACAAACACGGCCAGGCCAATCAGCCCCATCTGCTCGGCAATCAGCAGATAGGCGCTGGACACGCCCAGGTAAATGTCGATCTCGGGCGCGCCGGCAAAACCTACGCCCAGCAGCGGGTAGCGCTGGATCAGGATCAGCGCGTCCTTATATTCGCCCAAACGCATCTGCGTGGCCAAATCTTGCCCCTGCACGCCTTGCAGAAAGTGCAGCACATAATCGCGGGTCATTGGCAGGATCAGGATCGCCAGCCCGCCCGCGGCCATCACGATCAGCAGCCGCCGGTAGCGCAGCATCACCACCAGAATCATCCCCACCGCCAGGCCCACCATGGCACCGCGCGAGAAGGTCAGCACCAGGGCGCCGACCACTATCCCAAAGGCGCCCAGGCTCAGCCAGCGCGAGCCCAGCACCGGTTTGCGGCTGAGCACCTGCGGCGCCAGCAGCCCGCCCACTGTCGCCAGCACCCCGCCGAAGAAGTTGGGGTCCACCGCCGTGCCGATGGCGCGCTGCGCGTTGGCCGGATTATCTTCGATGTAGCGCAGCACATCGCCGCCCGGGTAACCAAAGACCGACAGCGCCGACAGCAGCCGGTTGGCGGTCGCCGCCGGGATGACATACAGGCCAATACCCAGCACCGCCGCGGCCGTGCCCCCCAGCAAAATCACCCGCGCCAGCCGGCTAAATTTGTCCCAGTTATCGACGTAATCCACCACCACGAAGCACAGCGCGATGTTAATCAGCAGCTCGGCAAACTGCCGCATCAAGTTGGGGGTCAGCGGACCGTTGGGCAGCCCGGCCACGAAGCTGAACACCGCCAGGGCCAGAAAGACAAAGATCGGCGCGTGCGCCGGCGTCAGCGCCAGCCGCCGGCGGCGGCCGGTCATCCACTGCATCAGGTAAACCAGGAACGTCCCGCCCACGGCCAGGTCGAGGAAAGTGGGCGTAAAAACCAGCTTGAACGGCAGCGCGGCAAACGGCAGCAGCGTGATGAGGCCGATCGCCCCCCACAGGCCAATTTCCAGGTTGGTGAGCGCCCACACCGCCACCGCCAGGGCCGCCAGCGCGCCCAGCGCAATCAGTGGGCTGGCCAGGCCCACCAGGCCGCCCACCAGTAGGGCGGCGGCGGCCACGGCCACACCCAGCCCAACGGCGGCGCGCCGGCTGGGCGCGGCGGAAAACAACGGCAGGTCGCTCACCGGCTGACGACCCCGCTCAACACCACCACATCATCCGGCCAGGGCGTGCCGTCCGGCCTGTAGGCCGCCAGCCGCTGCCCGGAGACGGGATCATAGAACCCCAATTGCAGGTCATAGGCGCCGGCCGGCAGCGTCGCTGGCAGCGGGATCAGGCGCGCATCCACCACGCTCTGGCCGGGCACCCAATCCGCCGTGGGCCAATCGCCGCCCAGCGGCGGTCCGTCGGCGGGGTCCATCACCATGTTGCCGGCTGGGTTGGTCACGTGCAGAAACACTGTGTAATTGGCTGGCACGCGCGCGTGCCCACCCAGCTTCCAGTACAGCTTCACGTGCAGGCTGGTATCGGCCGTCACCTCATAGCCCGCCAGCGCGATGCCATATTCAAAGGTGCTGCCGTCCAAATGCGCCGGCGGCCGCTCCACCGAACGCGATGCCACCATCCGCCCGGCCGCCAGGCTCACCGAGCCGACCGGTTTTCCCGCGGCCGTGGCCATCGGCAATGAAATCCGCGGGTCATCGTCCCAAAAGTAAAGCTGCAGCGACAGGTCCGAAGGTGTCGTCGCGCGGGCTGTGATCGGCAGCAGGTAACTATCGGCGTAAATCGCGCCCGGCGCCCACTGCGAAGTGGGCCCATTGCCCCCGCCCGGCCAGGTATCCAGGTGGGTCACCTCGCTGCCGCCGCGCCCAAGCATGTGCAGCGCCAGCGCGTAATCATCCGCGATAGGCGCCAGCACCTTCCAATACAGCGTCACCGGCTGGCGTAGACCCGGCACCACCGGGGTGATGGGCACGGTGTAGCCCAGCAGCTGAATCTGCTGATCAATTGTCACATCCACCGCGTGCAAATCATCCGGCAATTGCGCCGCCACAATCAGGGTTGGCGGGGCGTAGTGCGGCGTGATGTAGGCCGGCGGGACCACGGCCGCCACCAACGCCAGCGCCGCGCTCAAGGTCAGCACCAGGCCGTGCGACCAGTTGTAACCGGCGCGGGCTTGCAGCAGCGGCCGCGTGGCGGTTAAGATGCCCGCGGCCTGCAAGATGGATAGAGCGCCAACGGCCCCAAACATCAGCCGGCCTTGCGAGGCCGGTGTTTGCAGCGTCCAACTAATGACCGCCGCCAGCGTGAGCAGGCTAAAGCCGACCAGCAGCAGCAGTTCGAGCTTGGGGCCGTTGGGCTGGCGCGAGCTGACATACAGGCCGCCCACCACCGCCCAGATCGCCAGCAGGCCATAGAAGCCAAACACCCAGCCGGCCGGCAGGATGGAAAAGACCCCGAACACGCCCCAATACGACAGCAGGAAGCCGTAGGTCTCTTCCAGCAGCAGTTGGCTCAGGCCGATGAGCGGCACACGCGGTCCG
>JAYTFQ010000081.1:0-4086 GCA_043734225.1 Anaerolineales bacterium
GCTCTATGCCGTCGGTGCGCCCCTGGCGCTGCTGGCGTTGATCTTCATCAGCCTCACCGCGTCAATTGCCCTCGAGCAGCTAGAGCAAGAAACCACAACCCTGCGCGGACGGGGGGTGACCCTCACGCAGGTCTTCGGGCTGAACCTGGTCGAAAGCGTGGTGATGATCTTGCTGGCGCTGCCTTTCGCCCTGTGCGCGGGCTGGCTGGCTGCCATGGCCATGGGCCATACCAGGCTATTCTTACAGTTCACCCGCCAATCCGACCTGGCCTTCTCGCTCAGGGATATTAACCTGCTCTGGCTGGGTGCGGTGGTGCTGGCGATCGTGATCGCGCGCTTTCTTCCACTGCTGGCCTTAAGGCACACGACAGCCGTCGGCCTCAAACAGGAAAGGTCGCGGAGCGCCAGGCGGCCCCTGTGGGAGCGTTTCTTCCTGGACTTCCTGCTGCTCATCCCGGCCGGCTATGCCTACTGGGTGCTGCACAACCAGCTGCTCAAACCGATTGCAGGCGCCGCCGCGGCCGACGCCACGGCTAACGCGGCCGCCAGTCAGGTCCAGTTCGACCCGCTGATGTTCGCGGCATCATCGCTGTTTGCCATCTCTGCCTGCATGATCGTGCTGCGCATCTTTCCCTTGCTTGTGCGCCTGTTGGCCCGGCTCTCCGAGCGGTTTCTCCCCACCGGCCCCTACCTGGCCATCCAGCAGTTGGCCCGGCGCCCCCAGGAGCATGCCAGCGTCACGCTCTTAATCATGATTTCCCTCAGCCTGGCCATCTACTCGGCTTCGATGGCCAAGACCCTGGATCATTGGATGCATGATTCGCAGTATTACCAGGCCGGGGCGGACCTGGTCATCCGCGAATACAAGCTCCCGCTTGCCATTGGCTCGAACCCGCTCCCCGGCGCCGCTCCCGCCCAACCGGCCGCCCAGAACATCACCCAGGGGCCGCAAAGCCTGGTCAACCTGGAGGCCCTGCTTAAAGTTGGCGGGATCCGTTCGGCGACCAATGTCGGCAAATATGACGCCCAGGTCGTCTCCAACGCCGGCTCCACGCAAATCGAGCTGATGGGGATCGACCGCTTGTCTTTCCCCGCCACTGCCTATTTCCGGACGGACTTTTCCGACCAACCGTTGGGTGCGCTGATGAATGTGCTGGCCGCTGTCCCCAACGGAGTGCTGGTCGAGCCAGCTTATCTTAAAAGCACCGGGCTGCGGATTGGGGATCCCATCCAGGTCAGCGCCAACATCGGGATGCTCGACCAGGGGTTCAATGAGCAAATGGTCATCGTGGGGGTCTACAACTATTTCCCCACCGTTTACCCATCCAACATTCCCACCATGATCGCCAACCTTGGCGAGCTGTTTGGCACGCCAGAAGCTGCCACCGATTATGATGTCTGGCTCTCCATTCAGGACGGCGCCAGCGTCCAGGCCGTGGTGAACGACCTGAAAAAGGAGGCCGCTCAGCATGACGAGGCGGTCGATATCCGCAAGAATGCCTTCCAGGAGATCCAGACCTTGAGCGGCCAGTCGGAGTGGTTGGGGTTGTTCGGCATCTTGAGCGTCGGCTTCCTGCTGACAGGGCTGATGGCCTGTATCGGGTTCGTAATGGATACCTTCGCCTCCCTGCGCAAGCACTTTATCCAGCTCGGGATTTTAATGGCGGTCGGGCTGCCCAATGCCCAGGTGGTCAGCTACCTGGTGTTGGAGCGCCTGTTCCTGATGGGGATCGCCATGGCGGGCGGCACAGGGATCGGCTTCAGCTTATGCGTACTCTTCATTCCCCTGTTCCAAATTAACACCGCCGGGGTTTCCCCCGTGCCGCCCTTTGTAGTGCTGATCGGCTGGACCGAATCCATCTGGCTGATCGTGGCTTTTGGGGTGGTCTTGCTGATCGCCGTGATCGGCACCATCGGCTACCTGGTCCAGATTAAGATCTTCCAGGCTGTGAAGCTGGGGGAGTCGATCTAAGGGGCAGGTGTGAGGCCGGCCAAAGCCTGGTCGGCCACGCCGACTGGCTCGCGCAGTGTGTGGCCGACACGGCGCCCAAAGACATCCAAGATCATTAGGCCTATGCGCAGCACCCGTTTGGGCTGCGTCAACCAATGGAGACTCTGAATGAAAATTTCGACCATTCGCTATTACCGGCCGCGGCCCAGCAACCCGACCATCAATCAGAGTGACCTGGTCGTCACGGTCGAGACCGACACCGGGCTGCTGGGCGTGGGTGAGGGCGGCACGCCGGATCTGATCGAGCAGTGCGGGGCGATGCTCATCGGCGAGGACCCGGCCCGCATCCAGCACCTGTGGCAGTTGATGTACCGCGGTTATTTCTATCCGGCGGGCCGGGAGAAGCTGCACGCGCTCGGCGCGCTGGATCTGGCGTTGTGGGACCTGAAAGGCAAGGCGCTCAATGTGCCGGTGTATGAGCTGCTAGGCGGGCGGACGCGCGAGTATATTGAATGCTACTCGACCAGCTACCCCTGGCAAGGCAGCCTGGCCGAGACCGCGCGGGCCTGCCTGGCGGCCGGCTTTCGTGCCTTTCGCACGGCGGTGGCCGATCCGAACGACGGCGTTTTCAACGCCCGGCGCATGGTCGATGAGACCCTGGCGCAATGCCAGGCGATTCGGGACGCGGTCGGCCCAGCCGGGGAATGGTCCATCGACTTTCACACGCGGCTGGATATGGCGGACGCGGTGCGCCTGGCCGACCGGCTGGCCGTGCTGAATCCGTTGTTTGTGGAGGACCCGCTGCGCTCAGAAAATCCCGGCGCGCTGGCCGCGCTACGCAGCCAGGTGCGCGTGCCCATTGCCGTGGGCGAGCAGTTTGGCGACCGCTGGGACCTGAACCAGCTGGTGGAGGCGCATCTGATCGATTATGCGCGGGTGACCCTGCCCAACGTGGGCGGCCTGACGGAATGGATCAAGATCGCGGCCCTATGTGAGACGCACTATGTGGGGCTCGTTCCGCACTTCACGGGCCCCATCGCGCTGGCCGCGCTGACGCATGCGCTGGCCGCCTGGCCGGGACCGGCGCTGATGGAGATCGCCGGCGCCGCGCCGAAGCAGCCCGCGCATCTGCCGCGCGGCTGCGACTTCCGCGACGGCAAGCTGTGGCCGGCGGCCCGTCCCGGCCTTGGAGTGGAGTTTGACCCGGCCAGCGCCGAGCTGCTGGGAGAGATTACGGAGCGCCGCCAGCCCATCCCCCTTTTCCGGCGGCCGGACGGCTCGTACACCAACTGGTAAGCGCGGGCCGCGCCGCGTGGCCGGAAACCCTCTACACATTGGCCTGCGAGCTCGAATCGCTGTGGTATTATCACCGGTGTCTAGCGCCTATTAAGGAGAGCCGAGATGGCCTCATCAACTGAAAGTGCGGCAACACTCACCGAGCGCGTCGGCCTGATGGAGCTGAGCGGCCGCCCGGCGACCATTGTCGGCGATGACGTGGCCGTGGGCCAGGCTGCGCCGCATTTCATGGCGCAGGTGGGCTCCTGGCCGGGTCACGAGCTGTGGGCCGAGCTAGACCCGCTGGCGGCCACTGCCGGCTCGGTGCGCATCCTGGCCGCCGTGCCATCGCTGGATACCAGCACCTGCGACGCTGAAACCAAGCGCTTCAATGCGCTAGCGGCCGATCTGGGCCCGAGCGTGCACATCATCACCCTCAGCACCGACCTGCCAGTGGCTCAAAAACGCTGGTGCGGCGCTTCCGGGGTGGACCGGGTGTACGCGGTCAGCGATCACATGGCGCTGGATTTCGGCCTCAAGTACGGCGCCGTCATGAAGGAGCGCCGCTGGCTGCGCCGGTGTGTGTTTGTGGTGGATCAGCACGACATGCTGCGCTACGTGGCCTATATGCCCAAGCTGGGCGACCAGCCCGACTATGACCTGGTGCTGAGCGTGGCGCGCGGGCTGGTGACGGGACCGGCTGGCGCGTGAACGCCCAACCGGTTCCGGCCGACCCGTCCACGACGCCCCCGCCAAGTTCCGGCTCGGGCGGCCGTGGCGGTGACAAGCGCCGGCGTAGGCGGGCCAGGCGTGTCGGTGCCAACTACGCAGGCCACGCACAAAACGGTTGCCACACACAT
>JAYTFQ010000082.1:0-4776 GCA_043734225.1 Anaerolineales bacterium
CACCAATAATCAATTACCATTTACCAATCGACCAATTGACTCGTCGACCCGCTAACCGCCACCGCCCATGCCGATCACCGAACTCGCCTGCAACTTTCACATGCACACCCCCTACTCCGACGGGGAGTGGTACCACGCCGAGATCGCCCAGGCGGCGCTGAAGGCCGGCCTGGACGTCGTCTGCGTGACCGATCACAACATCTGGGTGAGCGGGCTGGAACGCTACTACGAACAGGACGGCCGTCGACTGCTGCTGCTGGTGGGCGAAGAGGTCCACGACCAGACCCGCCAGCCGCAGCGCAACCATCTGCTGGCGCTGGGAGCGCGCGCCGAGCTGGCCGGGCACGCGCTGCACCCCCAGGCGCTGCTCGACGCCGCGGCCGAAGCCCACGGTCTGACCTTTCTGGCCCACCCGGTGGACCCGCCCGCCGCGCTCATTCCGGACGGCGACCTGTCGTGGGTCACCTGGGAGATCACCGGTTACACGGGCGTGGAGCTGTGGAACTATATGACCAGCTTCAAAGCGCTGCTCAGCACGCGCTCGGCGGCGCTGCGCTACGCCTTCAACCCCGAGCTGGGCATCAGCACGCCCATGCCGGCCATGCTCAAGCGCTGGGATGAGCTGCTGGCACTTGGCCAGCGGGTGGTGGCCATCGGCGGCGCCGACGCCCACGGCCACGAGTATCATGCCAGCGGACTGCACCGAGTGCTGTTTCCCTATGAGTTCCTGTTCCGGCAGATCAACACGCACGTCCTGGTAGATGGCGCGCCCACTGGCGACATTGAGCACGACCGGCGCCAGGTGCTGGACGCGTTGGCCGCCGGGCACTGCTTCGTGGCCTATGATGGCGCCGCCCCGGCGCGCGGCTTCCGCTTTAGCGCCAACAGCGATCGTGGCACGGTGCTGATGGGCGACGAGGTCATTAACCGCGCCGGGCTGACGCTCCAGGCCGCCGCGCCCTCAGTTGGCAGCCTGCGGCTGCTGCGCGATGGCGTGGAGATCGGGCGCTGGGAGAACCAGAGCCATTGCTCGCACACGGTCCCCATCGGCGAGTTCGGCGTCTACCGCATTGAAATCCACGTCAGCTTCAAAGGCCGCCTGCGCGGCTGGATTTACAGCAACCCGATTTATGTACTGTCACCTGCTAGAATCGATGAAAATGTTTGAAAAATCGTATCCAGCCGCAAGGGCGTTCCATGCAACGCCCCTGCGGCTGAATACGATTTTTCAATTAGTCTCTTTGACGGGCTCAGCAGCTTCAAATATGCTAGAATAAGTGTTCCATTAATACAAACCCGCAGGTAGAATAATGGCTAAATTTGAACTCCACTCCGACTTTCAGGCCACCGGTGACCAGCCGGATGCCATAGCCAAACTGGTGGAAGGCACGCGCCGCGGCGACAAACATCAGGTGCTGCTAGGCGCGACCGCCACAGGCAAAAGCCTGGGCCACGCCGATCCGTTGTTTGTGGTTGAACAGCGCGACGGACGGCGCGAGGCGCGGCTGGTGCCCATCGGCGAGCTAATCGATGGGCTGTTCCGCCAGCACCCGCAGTCTGTCAATTCCATTGGTGACAGCCAGGTGCTAAACGCGGCCGGCCTCCCCGCCGAATACTTCACCCAGTCGTTTGACCCCGCCTCGTGCCAGGTGGATCTGTTCCCGGTCAGCCAGTTCACGCGCCACGCCCCGCCCGCGGCCATGTATCACCTGGAAACCGCCTGCGGCCGCTCGGCCACCCTCACCGGCGACCACAACCTGTATGTTCTCCGTGACGGCCGCTTGCAGTTGATTGAAACCGCCGAGGCGCGCCCCAGTGATCTGATCCCCCTGCCCGAGTCGCTTCTGGGCAGCGGCGCGCACGCGGCCGGCAACAGCGGCCTGCCCACGCTGGAACCAGTGGGGCCGGGACACAAGCTTGAGCGCCAGCCCGCTTCGGCCGCCGCTGCCGCCGCCAGCCGGGCGCGGGCCACGGCAGCCGCTACTCAGTTCGACGAGCGCCTGGCGGCCGCGGAGATACCGGCGCAGGTGTGGCATGGCCTGGGCCAATATCTCGCCTTGGGCGCGCAGCCGAACGGCACGGCCGCCCCGCTGCTGCTGGAGCGCCTGTGCGGGCGCTCGCCGCGCGCCCGGCACCTGCCCGAGGCCTGGCCCGACCTGCCGGATAGCGCCCTGGCGCAGATGCTGCGCGGCTTCTTCGACTCAGCCGGCAGCTTTGCGGCCGCCAATGAGATTGTGGTGGAAGTCGCCAGCGCCCGCCTGGCCTCCGATCTCGGCTATGCCCTGCTGCGCTTTGGCATTTGGGCGCGGGTGATGAGACTGGGCGACCCTACCGCGCAGGCCGCTCCGGCCCGCTACCGGCTGGCGGTGTCCGGCCAGGCCGATCTGCGCCGTTTCAACCACGACATTCGCTTCGATGACCTGAACAAACAGGCGCAACTGGGCGAAAAACTGCGCGAGCCGGACCCGGTCGAATTTGACGTGCTGCCCATCGCGGGCGCGGATTTGCGCCGGCTGCGCCAGGGCCTGCGTTTCAGCGCCCAGGCGCTGGCCGCCAGCAGCCAGGTGCCGCTGGAGTCGTTGCAAGCCTTCGAGACCGGCGCGCTGGCGCCCGACCGGGTAAGCGTGCTGCGGCTGCTGGTGGCGCTGGCCTGCCAGGCTCAGGCTGCCGAACACTTTGCCCCGAGTTGGTGGCAGGCCTGGGACAAGCTGCACGCCCTCTCCCGGCTGCGCTGGACGCTCATCACCGTCGTCGAGCCACTGGAGTACAGCGAGCGGTATGTGTACGACCTAACAGTGCCGGGCGCCGAGAACTTCCTGGCCGGCCGCGGCGGCTTCTTTGTGCACAACACCTTCACCATCGCCAATGTGGTGACGCAAGTGCAGCGCCCCACCCTGGTGATGGCACACAACAAGACCCTGGCCGCCCAGCTTTACGCCGAGTTCAAGGACTTCTTCCCCAAGAACGCCGTTGAGTACTTCGTGTCGTACTACGACTACTACCAGCCCGAGGCGTATGTGGCCCGGCACGATCTGTATATCGAGAAAGAGACGCAGATCAATGAGGAGATCGACCGGCTGCGGCTGGCGGCCACCGCGGCGCTGCTCAGCCGGCGCGACGTGCTGATCGTGGCTTCGGTCTCGTGCATCTACGGCCTGGGCTCGCCAGATGCCTGGCGCAAATATATGGTGCCGATCAAGGTGGGCGAAACCTTCCGCCGCACCACCTTGCTGCGCCAATTGGTCACCATCCAATATCAGCGCAACGACGTCGAGCTCAAGACCGGCCTGTTCCGCGTGCGCGGCGACACGCTGGAGATCTCGCCCGTCGGCCAGACCAACGCTTTCCGCATCGCCTTCTTCGGCGACGAGGTCGAGCGCATCGTCGAATACGATATGGTGACCGGCGAGATCCTCGGCGACCATCCGGCGCTCGACATCTACCCGGCCAAGCACTTCATCACCGACGAAGAAAAGCTCAAGGCCGCCATCCGCCACATTGAGCAAGAGCTGGAAGAGCGCGTGGCCTACTTCAAGCAGAACGACATGCTGCTGGAGGCCCAGCGCATCGAGCAGCGCACCCGCTACGACCTGGAAATGCTGCGCGAGGTGGGCTATTGCTCCGGCATCGAGAATTACTCGCGCCCGATGGAACAGCGCCCGCCCGGCTCGCCGCCCACCACCCTGATCGACTATTTCCCGCCGGACTTCCTGCTGGTGCTGGATGAATCGCACATGACCGTGCCGCAGATCGGCGGCATGTATGGCGGCGACCGGTCGCGCAAGGAAGAGCTGGTCAAATACGGCTTCCGGTTGCCTTCGGCGCTGGATAACCGTCCGCTGAGCTTCGACGAATTCCAGCAGCGCACCGGCCAGGTGATCTACACCTCGGCCACGCCCGCCAAATATGAGCTGGAACGCGCCAACCAGGTGGTGCAGCAGATCATCCGGCCCACCGGGCTGGTGGACCCGCAGGTGGATGTGCGCCCCACCAAGGGCCAGATCGACGACCTGGTGGGCGAGATCCGGCAGCGGACGGAGCGCGGCGAGCGGGTGCTGGTGACCACGCTCACCAAGCGCATGGCCGAAGACCTGGCTGATTATCTGCTGGAGCTGGGGATCAAGGTGCATTATCTGCACTCGGAGATCGACACGCTCGAGCGCATCGAAATCCTGCGCGATTTGCGGCTGGGCGTGTTCGACGTGGTGGTGGGCATCAACCTGCTGCGCGAAGGGCTTGACTTGCCGGAAGTGTCGCTGGTGGCCATCCTGGACGCGGACAAGGAAGGCTTCCTGCGCTCTGGCACGTCGCTGGTGCAGACCATCGGCCGCGCCGCCCGCCACGTCAATGGCCGGGTGCTGATGTATGCCGACAAAATGACCGACTCGATGAAGTTCGCCCTGTCCGAGACCAACCGGCGGCGCGCGGTGCAGGTCGCCTACAACAACGAGCACCACATCGTGCCGGCCGGCATCGTCAAGTCAATTCGCGACCTGACCTCCCGCTTGCGGGCCGTGGCCGAGGCGCCGGCCGAATATCGCACCACGCCCATGCAGCAATTGCCCAAGGACGAGCTCAACCGCATCTTGAAGGAATTGGAAAAGCAGATGAAGGAAGCCGCCCAGCAATTGGAGTTTGAAAAAGCGGCCCTGTTGCGCGACCAGATTTTTGAGCTGCGCCAGAGCCTGGTGGAGCGCGACACCACCATCCCCGAGTGGCAGCGCGCCCAAAAACTGGCCGAAATCGAAAAGTAACATCTCTTCCTGAAAAAAAGAG
>JAYTFQ010000083.1:0-3036 GCA_043734225.1 Anaerolineales bacterium
CCAGAGCCACTCGCCAGCGTGTGCTGGCCGCTGCCGCCGCGGATGGGTCGCTGCTGATGGGCTATCACCCGCCGTTCCCGGGCCTGGGCCGCGTTTCGCCGCGCGGCCAGGGCTGGCGCTGGGAAACCGCCACCCCTTAATCGAAGTTTCTTCGTCGATAGAAATCTAAAAAGAGTACAGGCCGTCGATGAAATCGACGGCCTGTACTCTTTTTAGTGAGTTTCCCTTATCGCATCAAAACGGGCAGCAACACCTGATACAGCGACGGCGTCGCCAGCAGCGCAAAGTCTGTAAAGTGGTCCACCGCGATAAACACGGTGCCATCGCCATTGGGCTGCGTCTCCACCGTCACCTCCGGCACCGGCTTCCAGCTCGCCGTGGCCTGGTCCCAATAGCTGGGCACCAATTCATCCGGCGTCACGCCCAGCGCCGTCAGTTGGTCCGCCGTGAACGGCACGGCCAGCGTCACGTCGGCGTTGAAGTGCGTGATCGGCTGATGGCTGGCGTCAAAGGCCAGCAGCTCGTAGCCGAAGCTCACCGGCTGCGCCCCGCCGTCATCGGCCAGCTCCGCCTTCGGATCGACGATCAGGGTCACCTGCCCCGCCGGGGCCATGGCGCCGGCCGGGATGAGCACCTGCGCGCCATTGGACAGGGTAAACACCTGGTCCACCGCGGCGTCAAAGTCAAAGGCGATCGAGTCCGGCAGCGTGGCGCTGGGCTGCAGGGCCAGGTCGAGCGTGTTCACGCCCACGGTGGGCGTCACGGCCGCGCGCGGGCTCTGCAGGAATGTGGTCACAGTCACGGTGCCGCTCAGTGTCGGCTCTTCGCTCACCGCCTGCACATGCCAGGCCTCGCCCGCGTTCACCCCCAACACGTAGTGCCCCAACGGCCCGGCCAGCGTCTCCACGTGTGCGCCGCTGTCCGAGTAGGCGCGCACCAGGGCCGTGTGCGCGCTGCTGTTATAGGTCACCTGCCCGCTGATCACGGCGTCCTTGGCCCAGAACTGCAAGGCGGCGTGGGCCGTCTCGCCGCTGGCCACACTCACCGGCGCCGGCAGCGGCGCCAGCAGATTGCGATAACTGGCCCGCGCCAGGTAACTTCCGGCCGGCACGCGCACGCGGTAGTTGCCTTGCGCGTTCGTCAGGTCCCAGCCGTCAAAGCCAGCCCCGCTGCTGACATTGGTCTCACGCACGCTGACCCGCGCCCCGGCCACCGGAATGCCCTGGGCATCGGTCACCTTGCCGGCGATCACGGCGTCCAGGTGCGCGACCGTGAAATCGACCGTGGCTGTGCTGCCCGCGCCATTGTTGAACGGCAGGAACACCTTTTGCACCTTGGGGTGCTCCACCACATAATTGCTCACCGGATCGACATAGCCGCGCAGCCACCAGAACGAACCGCCGCTGCCGGCCTCATCGGTGCTGGCCACGCCCAGCGCGTAGCTGCCATCCACCGGGTTGAGCCGGTCAAACGCCACGCCGCCGCTGTTGCTGGCCGCGCGCACGTCGCCCGGCAGACCCAACTGCGGGTCACCGGCCTGGTCGTTGAAGTGGCCGGAGATGGTCGAGTTATTCGCCGCGGCCGGCAGCGTGATCGAAACACTCTGTCCGCCAAACAGCGTCACCAGCACCCGCGCCAGGGCAGTATAGCCCACGTCTTGCGGGAAATATGCGCCGATGCGATAGGTGATGGTTACCGGCGCGGCCAGATGCAGCGTGAACAGGCCATTGACAATCGGCACCGTCGGCCCGAGCTGGAACCAGCGCCCATGGTCGGCGTACAGAGCGTAGGCGCGCCCGTGCACACTCGTCAGCGCAACGGCATTGCCATCCACAATCGTCCCATTCACCGTGGCGGCGGCCAGCGCCACCCGCAGCACCTGGGTGGCGTGAGCGGTGTCGGTCGGCAGGATAACGCGCTGCGGCGATTGCGCCGTCACATAGGTCGAGGTCAGAGGCGGCACAGCTCGAATCTCCCACGTGCCGGAGATCACGGCCATCGAATACGCGCCGCCGCCATCCGAGACGGTGACCGCGGTCTCCGAGCTGTCGCGCCGCCAGGCGCGCACCGGGATGCCGCTCACCCCAATGCCGTCCTGGTCGAGCACGCTGCCGGTAATCAGCGCCTGGCGCTCCAGCAGTTGCAGCGCGCCCACCCCCAAGCCCTGGCCATCGTCAATAAACCATTCCGAACCGGCCAGCGTATCGGGCGCCGACCAGGCTGGATTTTCGAGCACCAGCCGCAAATGCGTGTTGCCTGGCAGCACGTGCACGGCAAAGCTGCCGTCGGTTAGGTCCACTTGCACCGTGTTGCCCTGCCCCTCGTCGTTGGCGGCGCGCACCCACACGCGGTTGGGCGCGTTAAAGTTGCTGCCGCCGCCCGGCGCCAGCACATTGCCACTGATAGTCGCCGTGGCGGTTACGACGGTGAAATTAAGCTGTTGATTGGGTGAGGTCGGGTCCGGGTTGCCGTTGAAGGTGACGGCCTGCGGACCGCCGGTATAGACCCAGTCCGGTGAACTGGTGGAGAGCGGCGGCGCCAAAACACTCACCTGCCACACCCCGCTGCCCAGCGCCAGGGTATAGGCGCCGCTGGCATCCACCGTGGTCAGGGCGTGGCCGGCATCGTCACGCGCGGCCAGCCCTGCCCTGCTGGCCGGCGCGCCGCCCGGCAGGCGCACGTGTCCGGTCAGCGTGTTAGCCGCGCTGGACGGGTCAGCCGGCGGGGCCGCGGCGGCCTCGCTGCTGGACAGGCCCGGCATCACCAGCGCGCCCAGCACCAACGCCGTCAGCACGCCGCGCTGCAGTCGAGTGTTCCACCGCGCCACAATCGTTTGCATAACGCTCTCCTTTGCTAGCCAATGTGCGACACAATACCGGGCGCAGGCCTTTGACGGCCCATGCCACACTCGCAGGCTAAGGCGGGAGCGTTAGCAGCCTTCCCCGTGCCTGTAAAATCTTCGCAAAATTCCGGTTGACCGCTCCTCTGTTATGCAGCCCCCGGCCGAATTGGCTGCCGCGGCCCGGCGAAGGTCGG
>JAYTFQ010000084.1:0-3186 GCA_043734225.1 Anaerolineales bacterium
ATGTGTGTGGCAACCGTTTTGTGCGTGGCCTGCGTAGTTGGCACCGACACGCCTGGCCCGCCTACGCCGGCGCTTGTCACCGCCACGGCCGCCCGAGCCACCCCTGTCCCGCCATCGGCCACCGCCATTGGGATCGTAACGGCCACGGCCAGCGTTTGGGCGCCGGCCCCCAACACACCCACGCCGCTGGCGCCCGGCGCTACCCTGCCACCCAGCAACCCGCCGCCCAGCGAAACACCTATGGCGGCCGTGGCTACCTCCACCCTGATCCCATCCGAGACCAGCACCCCAACCGCGCCCGGCGCCACACCGCCTCCAGCCACGGCGCCCCCGGCTACACTGCCGCCCGCGGCCACCGCTTTGCCGGTGGGCATCGCGTTGTTCACCATCAACCCGCCCACCATCAACGCGGGCGACACTATCACGCTCACCTGGCGGGCCACCGGGGAGCAGGCCGCCATTTACCGGATGGATCCCCGCGGTCCGCTGACGGATATGCACACGGTGCCGCTGTCAGGGACGTTGGTCTTGCAGACAGATGCCTCACTGCGCAATCAAATGACGTATGTCCTCTACGCGGGGGCGGGCTGCTCCAACGCCTCAGCCACGGTCTCGGCCGTCATCCGGTGCCCTGACAAATGGTTCTTTGCCCAGCCGCCGGCCGGCTGCCCCGGCGGGCCGGGCACGCTCATTTCCATGGCCGCCGAGCGCTTCCAGCACGGGTTGATGATCTGGGTGTCGGGTCAGGACCAGATCTATATCGTGTTCGGCGACGGCGCCAGCCCGGCCTGGTCCTCGCAAGCCAACAGTTGGTTCGCCGGCCAGCCCGAGACCGATACCAGCCTGACGCCGCCAGCCGGCCTGTTCCAGCCGGTGCGCGGTTTTGGCGTGGCCTGGCGCGGCAACAATGCGGCCTTCGGGCAGACGGCGCGCCAGCGTCTGGGCTGGGCCACCGAGGCTGAGGCGGCGCTGACCGGCGGCTATCAATGCGACTCGGCCGCCAAATACAATCATTGTTACTTGAGCGGTCCGGCCGGGGCGGTGTATGCCTTGCTGCCCGAGTTTTCTGGCTGGCAGGTGTGGCACGGGCCTTAAGCTGTATAATCTTTGTCTATGCCCACGCTCCAACCCCAGCTCACGATCGCCGATTTGCCCGACACGCCCCAACACACCATTAAAACCGTCTGCGCCCAAACCGGCATCCGCGCGGTGACACTGCGCGCCTGGGAGCGCCGCTATCATGTGCTGCAGCCGAAGCGCACCAGCGGCAACTACCGGCTATACTCCGAGCGCGATGTGGCCATTCTGCGCTGGCTGAAGAGCCGCGTGGACGGCGGGTTGGCCATCAGTCGGGCGGCCATCGATCTGGACGAGATGCGCCGCGACCGGTCATGGCCGCAGCCAATTGCGACCATGCCCCAGCCGGAATCCGGTGGGCGCGCGACCGCCGCGCCGCCGGCCGAATACAGCCAACGGCTGTATGGCGCGTTGGTGGCTCTGGACGAAGGCAAGGCGGGCGCCATTCTGACCGAAGCCACGGCGTTGTTCGACCTGGGGGCGGTCTGTCTGGATATCATTCAGCCGTGCCTGGTGGCGATTGGCGAAGCCTGGTACCGTGGGGAGCTGCGCATTGCCACTGAGCATTTCGCCAGCCAATATCTGCGTGGGCGGCTGATTGGCTTATTTCAATCTTTGCCGCTGCGGCCGCGCGCGCCGCGCATCCTGGTCGGCTGCGCGCCGGGCGAATTCCACGAGATTGGCAGTCTGATGCTGGCGCTGTTTTTGCGCCGCGACGGCTACCGGGTCGACTTCCTGGGGGCGGACGTGCACATTGGCGATTTGTTTGAGTTTGCGCGCGTGGAGCGCCCGGCGCTGATCTGCCTGTCCGCCAACTCGGAAGACACCGCCCGCGGGCTGCGCACCATGCAGGCCAGGCTGGCCGGCATGCGCCCGCGCCCGCGTTTCGGCTTTGGCGGCGCCATCTTCAACACCGACGCCGCCCTGCGGAAATCAATGCCCGGCATCTTCCTCGGCCACAACGCCGACACAGCCCGCGAGGCGGTGCGGCAGCTGCTGCCCATTTAGACCGTCAATAGATTCGCATCTGCTCAGCCCATCATATGATGCCGGCCGAATTGGATGCCGTGGCCAGCCGTTCGTCTGGCCACGGCATCCAATTCGGCCAAAACATCCTTGATTACCTTGTTCACAGCGAAGTGTCCGCGTACTAAGGTTTTCTCCGACTAAGCAACCACAGCTCTATAAAGGTTATACAATCTGTCACCGCTATCGCTGGCCAGGATTAGACTCCTGGTATGTCTGCACTCAACGTTTTCAATCACACCTTCATCGTCAAAGCCCCCCTGGCCGCCGTGGCTGCCTTTCATCGCGACGCGCGCGTGCTGCCGCGCCTGACCCCGCCGCCCATCCGGGTGCAGTTGCACCGCGTCGATCCGTTGGGCGAGGGCTCGATCGCCGATTTCACGCTCTGGTTTGGACCGCTGCCCATACGCTGGGTGGCGCTGCACAGCCAGGTAGACCCGCTGCGAGGCTTCACCGACACCCAGCAGTCCGGACCGCTTAAGTTCTGGCGGCACACGCACACCTTCGCGGCGGTTGACGGGGCGACCACGCGCGTCAGCGAGCACGTCGAGTTTGAGCATGATTCCGGCTGGCGCGGTGTGCTCAGCCGCCTGCTCTATAACCGGCCGGCTTTGGAATTCTTGTTTGCCTATCGAGCTTGGGTGACGCGGCGCGAGACACTGGCCGGGCTGGCGGAGCCGAACGCCGGCCGCCGCCAGCGGGCGTGAGCGCGCCAACGCCGCGCACGGTCGTCATTGGGGCCGGGCTGGGCGGCCTGACCACAGCGGCGCTTCTGCTGCGGGCCGGGCAGCCGGTGACCGTGTTGGAGGCAGAGGCGTACCCGGGCGGCTGCGCCGGCACTTATTATCATCAGGGCTACCGCTTCGATGTGGGCGCCACGCTGGCCGGCGGCTTTGCCGCTGGCGGCCCACACGCGCGCCTGGCACAGATGCTGGACTTGGAATGGCCGGTGCGGCCGGTGGACCCGGCCTGGGTGGTGCACCTGCCGGGGCTGGACGTGACCCAATGGGCCAGCCGCGAACGCTGGCAGGCCGAGCGGCAGGCAGCGTTTCCCGGCAGTGAGCCGTTTTGGGAGCGGCAGGC
>JAYTFQ010000085.1:0-2396 GCA_043734225.1 Anaerolineales bacterium
TTCTGAGACTAGCATTGAAGTGCCAGTCATCACCCCGTTTGCGTTTACCCCTATAATCTCCGCCAGGAGAACACGATCACTATGGAAGAGAGTTTCTTAGTCACGGGGGCTCTGGGCTGCATTGGGGCCTGGGTGGTGCGCAACCTGGTGCAGTCCGGCACGCCGGTGGCGGTGTTTGACCTAGCCAGCGACCCGCACCGGCTGCGGCTGATCCTGCAGCCGGACGAAGTGGCGCGGGTGCGCTTCATCACCGGCGACGTCACCGACCTGGCCGCCTTTCAAAAGGGTCTGGCCGATTGCGGCGCCACGCACCTGATCCACCTGGCCGCGCTGCAGGTGCCCTTCTGCCGCGCCGACCCGCCGCTGGGCGCACGGGTGAACGTGGTGGGCACGGTCAACGCCTTCGAGGCGGCCAAGCGCGCCGGCCTGAAGCGGCTGGTGTATGCCAGCAGCTTTGCCGTGTACGGCTTGAGCGAAGAGTATCCGGAGGGGCGCGTGACCGATGACGCCCCGCTGCGCCCCAACAACCATTATGGCGTTTACAAGCAGGCCAACGAGGGCACAGCGCGCATTTACTGGCAGGACGACGGCCTCGCCAGCCTGGCCTTCCGGCCGTACACCGTCTATGGCCCCGGCCGCGACCAGGGCATGACTTCCACGCCGACCAAGGCCATGCTGGCGGCGGCGGCCGGGCAGAGCTATCACATCTCGTTTGGCGGGCGCGGGCTGTACCAATACGCCGACGATGTGGCCAAGGCCTTCATCCAGGCGGCACGCGCGCCCTTCAGCGGCTCGGAGGTGTACAACCTGCACGGCAGCGGCGCGCACATGAGCGAGATCGTGGCCGCCATCGAGGCCGCCAGCCCGGAAAGCAAGGGCCGCATCACCTTCGAGGAGAAGCCGCTGGCCCTGCCCGGCGACGCCGAGCCGGCGCATCTGCCGCCCGAGCTGGGCACGCTGCCCGAAACGTCGCTGACCGAGGCCGTGGCGCAGACGATTGAGGTCTTCAAGAGCGCCCTGGCCGAAGGGCGGCTGGCGGCGCCGGTCGCGGCATAAAAGAGGAATCCACGACCCCCTACAAAGAAGGGGGCAAGCGGTCACGGACCCCCTAAAGAGAAGGGGGCAGGTAAACACGAAGGGCGAAATAATCCCGTGTCAGAGGCCACGCCGTATCCGGAGGTCAACGCGTTGTTAGGCGAGCTGCTGGATGGCGCGCGGGCTGTGCTGGGACGGCAGTTCGTGGGGATGATGTTGTATGGCTCGCTGGCCGCGGGCGATTTTGATGCCGCCAGCGACGTGGATGTGCTGGTCGTTACAGACGCTGACATCTCCAACGAAACGTTCGCGGCGCTGGCGGCCATGCATGAGCGGATGGCCCAGGGCGAGCCGCCCTGGGCCATCCAGCTTGAAATATCCTATATCCCGCTGGCGGCGCTGCGCCGGCATGACCCGGAACACGCCACCCACCCGCGCCTGGATCGCGGCGGAGGCGAACGCCTGTATTGGATGCCGCACGACGTGGATTGGGTTATTCAGCGGCATGCGCTGCGTGAGCGCAGCCTGGTCATCGCCGGCCCGCCGCCGGCCAGCCTGATCGATCCGGTGTCGGCGGACGAATTGCGCGGGGCGATGTGGCCGCTCTTGCAGCGGCGCGAGCAGTCGCTGCGCGACCACCCGGATGACTTGAGTTTTCGTGGGTATCAGTCATACGTGGTGCTCACCGTCTGCCGCATGCTGTACACGCTTGAGCACGGCACCGTCGTTACAAAACCGACCGCGGCGCGCTGGGCGCTGGCAGCCCAGGACGCGCGCTGGATTACTTTGATTGAACGGGCGTTAGCTGGCCGGAAAACACCGGGGGCCGAAGTGCTGCCGGATGATGTGAGCGGAACATTGGCATTTATCCGTTATGCGCTGGAGCGAAGCAAATTGAACGCGATACCGGCAGCGCCCAGCGGCAAATCGCCAGGCTAGAAACGACGCCCCCTGAACGGGGCATAGCGCTAGCGTAATTCGCCCCATCGGCCGCACGGGGCGAATGCCGGGCGCCCGACTGCAAGCCAAGGATGCGTTATGACCCACCAGCCAGCCATTCCACCGCAGGAACCATTGCCCGCCATCCGAGAAGGTTCGGTCATTTTGCTGGTGAATGCGCAGAGCGAGCTGGCCTTTCAACTGCGCGACGATCGGCCGGAGGTCGCCTATCCGAATCAATGGGGCCTGTTTGGCGGCTGGCAGAAACCGAATGAGTCGCCGGAACAGGCGATCATGCGCGAAATGCAAGAAGAGCTGGGTTTGCAGTTAGACGCGAAGCAGCTGCGCTATCTGCACGGCTACCGGGATGGCAATGTCGTCGCGCACGTCTTTTATTATCCGGCGCCGGAGTCTTTGCGCCA
>JAYTFQ010000086.1:0-4109 GCA_043734225.1 Anaerolineales bacterium
AGTGTACCGGGACGCCCTCTCGCGCGGAAGTGCGGCCTGTCGTGATTTGATCTGGGACCGTTGTCAGGGAGCCAAGCATGACAATTGTCATGGGCGGTAGCCACGCTTTTGTTTGACTGAGGTTCCGGTCGTCCTATACTGGTTTGAACGGTCAAATCGGATGGCCGTGAAAGGAGGTGATGGGTTACCGTGTTCGTGCCACTCTGCTTATGCAGCTACTACGACTGCTGCGACGACGAAGATCCTGCCTGACGAAGGCCCCCGGAATGACCAATCGCATACGGTCGCTGTGCCGACCATTCGTGTGGCATTTCTTCGCGTTTAAGGAGTGGAAAAATGTTCTCCCGTTCGTCAAATACCGCGCCCCGCGTCGGGTTAGTGCTGGCCGCCGCTTGTTGGGGATTTGGAGCGATTCTGAGTAAGGCGGCCCTGGCCCACCTGGCGCCGCTCACCCTGCTCGTGATACAACTGTTCGCCAGCCTGGCCGTTTTGTGGCCGGTGCTCCGCTGGCAACATAGCGCTGTACTGTGGAATCGGCGGCTGCTGGCCCTGGGTTTGTTGGGTCTTCTGAATCCTGGGCTCTCCTACACCCTCAGTCTCATTGGATTGACGCTGACCACCGCCAGCCTGTCCGCGCTGTTGTGGGGGCTGGAGCCGCTGCTAATCGTCGGGTTAGCCTTGCTAGTTCCGCGCGAGCGGCCGACGGCTCGCTTTCTAGCGCTCAGCGGTTTGGCAGTGGCGGGTGCGCTCCTGGCGATTGGCCTGAGGATGGATCAACTAGGCCGGCTGCTGGGCAACAGCTTGATATTGGCCGGCGTCGCTTGCTGCGCGTTGTACACGGTGCTGGCCCAGCGGATGGGAGCCGGGTTCAGCCCGCTTTTGACGGTGACGGTGCAAGAAAGTCTGGCGCTGGTTGGGGCGGTGCTCATCTGGCCGGCGGAGTTGAGCCGGCTCACAGTGGCGGGATTGCAACAGATACCGCCCGTGGCCTGGGGGCTCGCGGCGCTATCGGGCGTGATTTACTACGGTATGGCGTTTTGGTTTTACCTGGGCGGGTTGCAGCGCGTGAGCGCGGGCGAATCCGGGTTCTTCATTAACCTGGTGCCGATTTTTGCGCTAGGCGGGGCGTACGTGCTGCTGGGCGAGCGATTGACGCTGGCACAATGGGCGGGAAGCGGCCTGGTGCTTCTGGCGGTGGTGGGGCTCAGTCTCGGGCAGAACTTCGGTCAGCCGGCCGGCGTCCGGGTGCTTTCGGCAAGCGAGCCCGACTCGACCGTGACCACGCCATGACCACCCCCTGCGGTGCGATCTGCGACCTCGGTGCTGATCTGGGTGAAGGCCGATCGCCTCCAGCTTCTTGCGAAGCGTCGGGATTGAAATCTTGCCGCGTCCCTGGAGCGCTTCAGGCGCCGTCCTGAACGTATTTGAAGCGATGAAGGAGCGACAGCTCAGCTTTGGCCAATTCCTTGCCGAGGTAGGCGGCGTGGCTGAGTTCGGTGACCCAATCCTGGCTGACAATAAACAAGTAAAGCGCCCTGGCGTTCGGGCCTTCGATCGTGTGCAACAGCGTGTTGTCGTAGCTGTAATGTTCGACGTTGATCATCCCCTTTTCTGCCAGCGGCACAATGACGAAGTACCCGGCCCTGTCCATGACCACCGGCTGGTCGGGATCGCCAGCGACCCGTGCCGGTGTCGTGGTGACTGAAACTGTGGTGGCTTTTTCGGCGCACGCGCTGCAACCGCATGTGGCAACGACTTGGTGAGAGAGTTCCTCCACGCGAGCGCAGATCACCGCCAGGTCCTCACAGCCGATCAAATCGATCATCTGGACCTGTTGGCGGAAAGCGGTAATCTCCTCGGCCGCCACGTTGCGCAAGACCGGGCGCTTGCCCGGCGAGCCGATTACCCACCCGTCGGCGTCAACGCCATTTTCGGCCAGCGCGATAAGGGTGCGGCCGCTCTGATGCCCCTGGGTCTCCGGGCCCGCGACGACGAGATAGCGGATGAACGGGCTTGCGACGATATTCTTGACGATCTTATCCAGGCCAATGTTCTCCGTTTCGGTCTTCCCCACGATGGCCAGGCCGGCGGGCTTGCGGGCAGCCAGCGCTGCCGCCAGTGCCGCGCTGCCCAGGGTGGACACCGCCACCGGCGCCTGCCGGTCGACCACCCGATATTCGCCCACCACGGGCGGCCACCCGGCGGCGGTGACCTGGAAGTCGCAGCTGAGGCCGGGGGCGGCGCTGAGTGCCGGGAAAACAGTCGCCAGGGCATTTTGCGCGACGGCGGGGTAGCAGTGCTCGCAGCCCAGGCAGGCATAATGCACCGGCTTCATCTGACCCGCCCACTGCGCCACGTGCTCTGCCACCCCAGCGGCTTCTTCACCCGCCGTGGCCGGGAGCACCGAGGCGAGCAGGTCCAGCGTAGCGCGCAAGCAGCCGCATTGCTGGCACTTGGCGAGCTGGATGCCGGCCCCGATCTCATCGTAAGCGATCTGCAAGTTGTCGTTCGACATTCTCACTCTTTCGCCGCTACCTGGTTGGATTGGCAAAACGCCGCGTATTCGCGCAAGAGAGTCATGGCGTAGGTCTCGTCCTCGCCCGCCGGTACCGGGTTGTCGTGATGGCCAGCGCCCTCAGCTCCGGCCTCGCTGCCGGCCGCGTGCAGCCAGGCCGGCCTAAATTGGGCACAGGCCGATGGCCGCCAGTCGCTGGCGGATGACGGGGATTGAAACCTTGCCCCCATTCGTGACGATTTCGCCGTTCAGCAGCACGAGCGGCAAACGCGCGCCAGCCGGGAGCGGGGGGCAGGCGGGGTCAAGCAGGTCGAAGTACTCGATGGACACGTCTGGACCGAATTGACGGATGAGTTGATCGCCGGCCCAGGCCGCCACCTTCCGCCAGCCGTCTTTGATCTCGCCGCCGCAAGCCCCAACCGGCGCGCCGATGATCTGCACAATGGCTTGAGTGCTCACTGCCCGCAGCACCCCGGCCCCGCGTTGGGACCACAACCGGACAACCCAACTGAAGCGCCATCCTGCCCGCGGATCATCAGCCCGGCGGTGATCACCTGCCGGGCGCGCCGGCCGTGACACTTCGGACATTCCGGCTTCAACCCGGCTTCTTTCTCCCGGATCGAGGCGCGGACTTCAAAAGCTTCGTCGCATTGTTCGCATTGAAAATCATAGACTGGCATGTTTGCTTCCTTCTGGGCAGCCGCGGGCTCAGCAGCAGCCCGGTTTCTTGGCCAGGGCGCCAAAGTCCGTTCCCAACAACTCGCTGATATCGTGATTAACCTCGCGCAGGTAGCCGAGTGCGGCCTGCTGGGTCTGGGCGAATTGCCGGATGACCGGGTTGGTCTGCACCTCGCGCTGCACGGCGCGCAGGCCCGCCATATCCTCCGGCGTCACCTCGCCACGGGTCTGGCGGGTGCGGACATTGGCTTGAGTCTCGGAGAGGCGTTTGAGCAACCCGGTGGCTTCCGGGCTGGCCTCCAGGGTCTCGCGCGCGAGGTGGTAAAGCACGACAGGCTCGGCCTGGCGGAGGTTCACACCCAGGCTTGCCGTCGCGGTCACCATGTCGGGGGTCAAGGTAAGGTTTTCCATCGGGTCCTCTCAGCAACACCCGGCGTTGCAGGCGCTGGCGAAGTTCAAGCCCACGTGCTCGGACAGCCGGTCGGCGGCGGCCTGGCACATCGTGCGCAAGTCGGCCTCGGCCTGTAAGTAGGCGGTCACAGCTGGTTCCGCCAGGAAAGCTTCGCGCAGGTGCTCTAGCTCGGTCTGCTCATCGGTGCTCAGGGCATTCAGCATCAGCACCGCCTGCAGGGATTGCTGTTTGGCCTGGTAGGCTTGCATGGCGTGCTGTGCGGCCCGGTCCTGGCGCAGCCGATCCGACGCGGCCTCCAGGGCCATAAACGGCCCGGTGGCCGCCAGGACGGCGGCAAAGTCGTGGGCCGCCCGCGATACAACCGTGGGCGACGCCAATTCCAAGGGGCTAAGCGTATCAATGCTCATAGGCGGGCTGCTCCTGAGATTGGGCAACTTGGAAGGGCGCCGCAGTCTGACCCGGTCCGTAAAGCTGCTCGCCCAACTGGGCCAACAGGGCCAACCC
>JAYTFQ010000087.1:0-2834 GCA_043734225.1 Anaerolineales bacterium
CCCGTAGGGGTCGGGCCACAGCGTCCCATTCGGCCCCAATATCGTTGATTGCTTCGGTTGCAGCAAAGTACGCGTGCCGCCCTGCTGGGCAGAACCGTCATATGAAATCATTTGTTTGTGCCAGCTGCCACCCTTTTAACCTTTGCGTCGCTTGCCCCCTGCGCCTTTGGCGGGGGGTGTGTCTTCGCGTCGCCTGCGCCCGCGCCGTTTGCGGGGGTTGCGGTTAAGCATTTATCCATGACCCGTCCCACCACGCTTGATGAGCTTCAGCAGGCCGTCGCCGCCAGCGCGCGGGTAGTTGTGCGCGGGGCGGGCACCAAGCCGGGCTTGGGCGCCGCGGCCGGGGACGCGGCCGAGTTGGACCTTTCCGGGTTGAGCGGCGTGCTGGAATATGAGCCGGGCGAGTTTACCTTCACCGCCCTGGCCGGCACTCCGCTGGCGGCGGTCGAGAGCCTGCTGGCCGCGCATGGCCAATATCTGCCTTTTGATCCGCCGCTGGTCGGCCACGGCGCCACGCTGGGCGGCACGGTGGCGGCCGGGCTAAGCGGCTCCGGCCGCTATCGCTTTGGCGGCGTGCGCGATTTCATCCTGGGCGTGCGTTTCATTGATGGCATCGGCGCGCTGGTGCGCGGCGGTGGCAAAGTGGTCAAGAACGCCGCCGGCTTCGATCTGCCCAAGTTGATGGTGGGCAGCCTAGGCCAGTATGGGGTGCTGGCCGAGTTTAGCTTCAAGGTTTTCCCGCGACCCGAGGCCACGCTCAGCCTGCACGCCGTTTTCCCCAGCCTGGCCGCGGCGCTGCCGCCACTGCAGCGCGTGTACACCGCCCCGCTGGACATCGACGCCCTTGACCTGGTGCTGGGCGTGGACGGCCAGGCCGAGTTGTGGGTGCGGCTGGGCGGGCTCAGCGCAGTGCTGGCCGCCCGCGCCGAGCGCATTGGCCAACTGCTGGGCGGCGCCCAGGTGCTGGCCGGGCCGGACGAAGCCGCGCTGTGGCAGGCGGCGCGCGAGCTGACCTGGGCGCCGGCCGGCGGCTGTCTGATCAAGGTTCCGCTCAGCCCGGCGCGCTTGCCCGTTTTCGACGCCGCCTTGCCGGCCGGCACACTGCGCCGCTACAGCGCCGGGGGCAACGTCGCCTGGGTGGCGCTGCCGCCCGAACAATTGGCCGGCTTTGAAGCGACGCTGATAGCCCAAGGGCTGTCCGGTTTGCTGGTGTTCGGTCCGCCCGGCCGCCCGCTGCTGGGCCACCGCACCGGCGCGGCCTTTGCCCAGCGCGTGAAGACTGCACTCGATCCTGATGGGCGTTTTCCAATCCTATAATTGCTTAACCGCAAAAACGCAAAGACGCAAAGTTGTGAAGGTGGGTGATGGTAGGAACCAGCGAATTCAAATTAATGGCCTCTCTCTCCCCTTCTTTTTTCTTTGCGTCTTCGTGTTAAAAGGATTTGTGCATGAAGCATACGATCCCAGTTGATGAACTCGGCCCGCAAGGCCCAGCCATGGCGCACGCGATAGAGAAGTGTGTGCACTGCGGCTTTTGCCTGTCGACCTGCCCGACCTATGTGGTGCTGGGCGAGGAGATGGATTCGCCCCGCGGGCGCATCACGCTCATGAAATCGGCGCTGGAAGGCACGCTGCCCATCGAGGAAACACTGCCGTTTGTCGATCGCTGCCTGGGCTGCATGGCGTGTGTCACGGCCTGCCCGTCTGGGGTGCCCTATGCCGAGCTGCTGATGCCCTTCCGCGCCCTGGCGGAGACGCAGCGCTCGCGCGGCCTGGTGGACCGGCTGGCGCGCACGCTCACCCGCGAAACCTTGCCGCATCCCGACCGGTTCCGGTTGGCGGCGGCGGCCGGCCACCTGGCCGGCCCGCTGCGCGGCGCTCTGCCGGCCAAGTTGGGCGCCATGCTGACTTTGCTGCCAGCGGCGGTGCCGCCCGCGCACCCGCTGCCGGCGCTCATCCCGGCCCAGGGCGCGCGCCGGGCGCGGGTGGCGCTGCTGGCCGGCTGCGTGCAGCAGGTGCTGGCGCCGGAGATCAACTGGGCCACTGTGCGCGTGCTGGCGCGCAACGGGGTGGAGGTCGTTATCCCGGCCGGGCAGGGCTGCTGCGGCTCATTGCTGATGCACGGCGGCGAAGCCGAGGCCGCCCGCGGCCTGGCGCGCCGCAACCTGCACATCTTCCCGGCCGATGTGGACGCGGTGCTGACCAACGCCGCCGGCTGCGGCTCGGGTATGCACGAATATGGGCTGCTGTTTAAGGGCTTGCCGGAGGAAGAGGCCGCCGCCGCGCTGGGGGCGCGCACCCAGGATGTGAGCGTTTTTCTGGCCGAGCTCGGCCTGGCCAGCCCGCCGCCCCTGCCCCAGCCGCTGCGCGTGGCCTATCACGATGCCTGCCACCTGGCGCACGCCCAGGGCGTCACCGCCGCGCCGCGCCGGCTGCTGCGCGCCATCCCCAACCTCACCTTGCTGGAAGTGCCGGAGGGCGAGCTGTGCTGCGGCTCGGCCGGCACCTACAACCTGGAGCAGCCGGCCATCGCCGCCGCGCTGGGCCGCCGCAAGGCCGAGAACATCCGCCGCACTGAGTGTGATGCCATTGCCACCGGCAACATTGGCTGCATGGTGCAGATCGGCAACGCGCTGCGGCAGCTGGATGGCTCCGCCCCGCCGCTATATCACACCATGCAGGTGTTGGATATGGCCTATGCCGCTTTCACAAATTAAAGCAGTTTCCCCACAACAGACATGACTCACCCCGAATTTAATTTAGGCAGGGTGGGCGGACGGTGGGCGAGCCAGAGTAAGCTGAGCGCCAGTCGTAAGCGGTAAAGGGGGAAGTGG
>JAYTFQ010000088.1:0-8192 GCA_043734225.1 Anaerolineales bacterium
TCAGGACGGCATAGCGCGCCGTCTTCTCGCCCAGCAGCACGGGCAGGGTGCGGATGCCCTTCTCTTTGTCGGCCACAACCTTGTCGATGTGCTTGCCAAAGATGACCGTGGTGGCGCCGATGGCATACGGCAGGCCGGCCAGGACCACATTCCAGTTCCAATTGCCGGTCACGACAAAGTAGCCGCCGCCGATCATCAGCGGGCCCCACACCAGCAGCACCGCAATTTCGCCCAGGCCGATGTATTTGAGCGGCCAGGTGTAAAACATAACGAAAAACACGCCCAGCGCCAACAACTCCAGCGCCGGCAGGCCGCGTACGCTCACCAGGTACAGCCCCACGATCAAGGCCAATGTGCCAGTCACGGCGGCGTAGGTCAATTCCTGGCGCATGGTCAGCAAGCCATGCTCCAACGGATGGGCGCCATATTGCGCGCGAAAGTAGTTGTTGCGGTCGACACCTTTGACGTAGTCGGTCACGTCATTCATCAGGTTATTCGTGGCATGCGCCAGCAGCAAACCGACGGCCAGCAGCAGCCACAGCCCCAGGTTGAAGGCACTGTCGCGGATGGCCAGCAAGCCAGCCACGCCGACGGAAATGAAGGTGATGATCAGCACGCTGGCGCGCGTGGCAATCAGCCAGCGCGAGATAATGTCGAGCCGCCCCCACTCATTCTTAGTGACCCGCGGGATCGCTTGCAGCGCTTTGACCCACATGGCAACGTTTACATTCATGAAGGCTGTCCTTTCTCTCTCAGGGACCGGCGAGCATGGTCCGTTGGGCCTGGCCGGCCGGCCCAACGGCCGTAGACTGACAGGTTAGCCCAGCCACAGCGCCAACACCGTGGCGGCAAGAATCGTCAGACTGATATAGCCATTGATGTTTTGAAAAGCCACATTCAGCTTCGACAGGTCAGTGGGCCGCACCAGCGAGTGTTCCCACACAAACAGCGCCACCACCCCCACCAATCCGGCCCAAAACAGCCAGTCCAGGTGAAACCAGATGCCCAGCGCCGCCAGCAGCAACACGGTCAGCGCGTGGCACACCTGCGCCAGCCGCAGCCCGGCTGGGATGCCGAAGCGCGCCGGGATCGATTGCAGCCCATCGCGCCGGTCGAAGTCAACATCCTGGCAGGCGTAAATCAGATCAAAACCACCAATCCACAGCGTCAAAGTGGCCAGCAAAATCCAGCCCGGCAAGTCACTGGCGCGCCAAAAGGTGCCCGTCACCGCCACCCAGGCGCCGGCCGGCGCCAGGCCATCGGTGAAACCCAGCACAAAATGTGACAGCCAGGTGAAGCGCTTGGTGTATGAATAACCCACCAGGAACAACAGCGCGCCGGGCCACAAGGCAAATGCCACCGGGTTCAGCAGCCAGGCCGCCGCGCCCAGCAGGACCACCGAAATCACCGCGCCGGCCACGGACGTTTGCACCGAGATGCGCCCGGTTTGGATTGGCCGGTTCGCCGTCCGTGGATTGCGGGCATCGATTTGCCGGTCGATGAGCCGGTTAAGGCTCATGGCCGCCGTGCGCGCCGAGGCCATCGCCAGCGTGATCCAGATGAACTTCCACCAGCCCGGCCAGCCCCCCGCCGCCAGCACCATCCCCAAATAGGCAAAAGGCAGCGCGAACACGGTGTGTTCGAACTTGATCATTTCCAGAAAGGCGCGGGTCTTTTGAAACATAGCAGCTTGTAGGATCCGCATGGGAGTGTGGGAGTAGGGGCGAAGGGGGCCAAATCCCCCACACGCCCATACCCCCACACTCATAGTTCTAGATCCCCCCACATCTCATCCACCCGCTTCTTCACGTCCTCTCTCATCCGGATCACTTCCGGCCAGCCGCGCGTGTAGCCCTCGTCCAGGCCTTTGGCCGTGGCATCGATGCCGATCTTGCCGCCAAATGAGTGCCGATACGAAGCGTGGTCCAGGTGATCCACCGGGCCTTCGGTCACCACAATGTCGTGCGCCCAATCCACATTCCCCAGCGCCTGCCAGGCCACCTGCGCCAAGTTGTGCACGTCCACCCACTCATCCACCACCACAATGGCCTTGGTCAGCATCAGCAACCCCAACCCCCACATGCCAAACATCACCTTGCGCGCGTGGCCGGGGTAGCGCTTGCGGATCTTGACGATCACCAGATTGTGAAACACGCCTTGGGCCGGCATATGATAATCCAGCACCTCGGGCAAGAACAGCCGCAGCAGCGGCAGGAACAGCCGCTCGGTGGCCTTGCCCATGTACACGTCCTCGACCGGCGGCACGCCCACAATCGTCGTCGGGTAAATCGGCTTTTCGCGGCGCGTGATGGCGGTGACGTGAAAGACCGGGAACGGCTCGACTGGCGTGTAATAGCCGGTGTGGTCCCCAAACGGGCCTTCGGGCAGATGTTCCGCGGGGTCCACCCAGCCTTCAATCACGATCTCGGCCTGCGCCGGCACTTCCAGCGGCTGGCTGACACACTTGACGAACTCCACCGGCTTGCCGCGCAACCAGCCGGCCAACAAATACTCATCAATGTTGGGCGGCATGGGCGCCGAGGCGCACCACATGCTCACCGGGTCGCCGCCCAGCACAATCGCCGCCGGGATGCGTGCCGGCGCGCTGCCTGCCGCCGCAGCCTCGCGCGCCTTGCGCTCGTGCTCGGCGCCGCCCTTATGGCGCTGCCAGTGCACAATCAGCCGCTGATCATCCACCACTTGCAGCCGGTACATGCCCACATTGCGTGACTGCGTCACCGGGTCGCGCGTGATCACCTGCATCAGGGTGATAAATCGCCCGCCGTCGCCCGGCCAGCTTTGCAGCACAGGCAGTGTGTTGAGGTTGGGGTGTTCGGTCTCCACCACTTCCTGGCACGGGCCGCGCCGCACCATGCTCGGCCCCAGGCCAATCCCGCGCAGCACGCTCACAAAGTCGCCGGCGCGCTCCAACATCGGGCCCATGCCTTGCGGCAGCCGAAAATCGATCAGTTTGGCCAGCCGTTGGTTCAACTCCTCCAGGTCATCCACCCCCAGCGCCGCGGCCATGCGCTCGTCCGAGCCAAACAGGTTGATTGCCACCGGCATATCAAACCCCTTGACGTTCTCGAATAGCAGCGCTTTATTGTGCCTGGCCGGTCCCTTCATCACCCGATCCGCGATCTCGGTGATTTCGAGATCGCGGCTAACCGGCAGGCGCACCCGGGCCAATTGGCCCTCGCGCTCCAGATGGCTGATGAACTCCCGCAAATCTTTGAACATAGCGGCTAACTCATTACCTTGCCGCCATCCACATTAATGGACTGGCCGTTGATGTAGCGCGCGGCGTCACTGCACAGAAAGACCACCGTCTCGGCCACTTCTTCCGGCTCTCCCAGGCGGCGCTGCGGTATCTCATCCATCCATTTGGCCATCATCTCGGGGTTTTGGCGCAGCGCGGCCGTCATTTCGGTCACGATCACACCCGGACAAACGGCGTTGACCCGAATGTTGTGCGCCGCCAACTCGCGGGCAGCCTCGCGCGTCAGGCCAATCAGCCCGGCCTTAGCCGCTACATAGGCCGCCCGGTGGCGCAGACCAAAGGCGCGCCCGGCGATGGAGCTGATATTGACAATGGTGCCCCCGCCCTGGGCGCGCATCTGACGTCCGGCCGCCTGGATAGTCAAAAACGGTCCGGTCAGATTGACTTCCAATGTTCGCTGCCAATCAGACAGAGGAAAGTCCAGCAGGCTACCGTGCGGTTCCACCCCGGCATTGTTCACCAGGATGTCCAGGCGTCCCCACCGACCTACAACCGCGTCGACCAGGCCGGCCACCTGAGCCGCATCCGAAATATCGGCTGGAAATGGGCTGGAGGCTGGCTCGTTGCCGGCGCCGGGCGACAACAGGGCGGCGGTAACGGCCGCGCTAGCGGGGTCAATATCATTCACGGCCACCTGCGCCCCAGCGTTCGCCAACGCCACGGCAATGGCGCGGCCGATACCGCGGCCGGCGCCCGTGACCAGCGCCACTTTGTTCAGCAGTTCCATGCCATTGTCCAGGAGCGAAAATCGCCCGCTCGGCTACAATCATGCGCCATAAGTGCAGCGCATCACAAATTATATCACTCGGACTGTTTTCGCCCCTAGTTTAATGGCAGCCAGATGGTAAAGCGGGTGCCGGTGTCGGGCGCGCTGGTCACGTGGATCTGCCCACCGTGCCGTTCCACGATTTCGCGGCAAATCGCCAGGCCCAGGCCGGTGCCGGGTTCGCCCGAGTCGTGCGCGGTTCGTCCGCGATAGAAGCGCCGGAACAAGTGCGGTAAGTCTTCCGCCGGGATCAGCGGGCCATCGTTCGAGAAATAGAGGCGCACACCTGGGGCGTTCCCGATGCTGGCGAATTCTGAAGAAATGATGGCGTGCCCGCCGGGCGGGGTGTAAGCCACGGCGTTGCCGATCAGGTTGGTGAATACTTGCAGCATCTGGGCTTTATCCACGGGTACGCGCACCTGGGCCGGGTTGGATACGTGCTGCAGCGCCAGGTTTTTGGCTTCGGCCCGGGCTGCCTGCAATGTCAACACCTCGGCCAGCAGTTCGTCCAGCGCGTACAGCTCGCGCTGCAGCGGCCCGGTCTGGGTCTGCAAGCGCGAAAGGTCGAGCAGATCCTCGATCAGCTTGCGCAGCCGCTCGGTCTCGCGCTGCAGCGTCGGCAGATAGCGCGGCAGCACTTCCGGCCCGCGCTTCTCCAGCAAACTGAGGTGCAGTTTGATATTTGTCAATGGCGTCCGCAGCTCATGCGAGACGTTGGAGATGAATTGGTCCTTCAGGTGGTCCAGCTCAAGCAGCTGGCTGTTGGCCTCGGCCAGTTCGCTCGTGCGCGCCACCACGCGCTGCTCCAGCTCCTCGGCGTGGTGGCGGCTGGAGGCGTACAGCTGCGCATTTTCAATCGCCAGTCCGGCCTGGTGGGCAAACGCCTGCAGCCGCTCGGCGTGAGCCGCGCCGTAAAAGCCGGGCTCGAATTTGTCCAGAGTGATGAACCCAATCACCTTGCCCTTGATCAGGATCGGCGCGCCCACCAGCGAGCGGATGTAGCGAGTTTCCGGCCGGCTGACCCAGCCCGCGTAATGTTCTACATCCGCAATAATCGCGGGCTGGCCGGTCTTCAACATAGCGCGCAAGTTGGGCACGTCGGCCACTACATAGCGTACGTTGACCATATCGGCTGCGGAAAAGTTGCCTCGCAGGTCACGATTGCGCACAACTCTGGCCTCACTCTGCTCAATGAGCAAAATGTTGGCGGAATCATGCGGCACCACGTGGCCCACATCCGCCAGGATATGATCCAGCACCTCGTCCAGGTCGAGCGTGCTGTTAAGCACCGCCGCCGTGTCGCGCAGCGCCTCGGCCAGCGCCCGCTGCTCACGCTCCGCCGCTTCGGCGCGCTGGCGGGTCAGGAAGGCCCCCAGCGTGCCGGCCGCGCTCTTCAAGGCTTCGATCTCGGCCGCTGACCAGATCCGTTCCGTAACCCGGTCATCGAAGCCAACCCAACCCCACCACTCACCGGCACTGATGATCGGCACCACCGCCAGGGCCAGCACGCCTTGCCGCTCCATCAACGCCCGCTCGGGAGCTGGAAAGTCGCGCACCACACCGTCCAGTGTGCGGCCAGCGCCCAATATTTCCACCCAGCCGGCCAAGCCGGTAGTGTCATACGGCAAGCGCTGCAGCGCCGGCTCGACACTGCGCGCAGGCTGTCCCGGCGCCGTCCATTCGTAGCGCAGACTGGCATACAGCCCGTCGACGGCCGCCTGGTTTTGGAAAATATAGGCGCGACTGACCCCGGCTGCGCGGCCTAGCTGGGCCAACGCATCCGACATCACCGCATCCGTCGCGCCCGGCATCAGCAGCTTGCCGCTGGCATATGCCAGGGCCTCCAGGATGGCATCGCGCCGGCGGGCCTCTTCCAACAGACGCGTCTTCTCGATAGCCAGCGCCAGGGCATCGGCCAACTGACTCAGCAACGGCAGGTTGGTGTGCGCATAGCCTATGTTTTCATACCACACCAGGTTGAGCGCGCCAATCACCTGCACACCCACGCGCAGCGGCAAGTTCAGCCGCGAGCGAAACCCGGCTGCCCACAGCGACCGCTCGGCGGCATGGTCGCTTTCGGCTTGCAGATCGGGCGTCAGGTGCAGCTTGCCGGCCAGAACATCGGTGGCCGCAGCGGTAGCCGTGATGGGGAACACGCCCCCCTGCGGCAGTTCGGCCCGAGGCCGGTCCAGCGCCAGCATCGTTACCTTCGCGCGCGAGTGGTCAAGCATTGCCAGACTAACCCGCTCACAACCCGTAATGGACTTGATCGCTGTCGAAATCTGCGGAAATGTGTCGCTAATTTCGGCGCTGGCATTTAGCAGATGCAGAATCTCGCTGGCGGTAGTCACTTCCTCGGCGTGCTGGCGCGTTTCCGTGAACAAGCGCGCATTTTCGATAACGCCGCCCGCGTGCTGGCACAGCGTTTGCGCCAGCCGCCGCTCGCTCAACGTAAATGTGCGCCGCTGGCGGCTTTCCCACAACTCGGCATGCCCCAATACGTGCCCGCGCGACACAATCGGCACAATTACCGCCGAGCGTACGCCATAGCGCTGCATCTCGCGGCGTTCAGGGGCCGGCAGTCCCGGTTCATCCACCTGCTTTTCAATCACAGCCAGGCGTGTCAGCGCCCGAAAGACTGAAGGGTTCTCGCCGAGCGCGTAGGTGCGTCCCAGGTCCGAAACGCGCTCTTCCACCCGCGCGGCCGTGCTCCAATACTCGGCCAGCACCTTCAGCGTCTCGTCGGCCAGGTTCACTTCGACCACATAGCTGCTGGTCACATCCACCGCTTCCGCCAGGTGCTTGGCCAGTTGCTGCAGCACAACGCGCGGCTCCAGGTTGGCGCCCAAATCCTGCGCCGCCGCGTAAAGCCGGCTCAACTCGCCGACACGCGCGCTGACTTCCGCATACAGACGGGCATTTTCAATAGCAATGGCCACCTGGCTGGCGATTGATTCCAGAAAGCGCCGATCGGCCAGATCAAAGGCATGCGGCTGGGCCGATTGCACCGCCGCCGCGCCAATAATCCGGTCTCGGGCAATCAGCGGCACCCCCAGCCACGATCGCGCCGGCAGCAAACCGCCGCGCGGCGGCACGCTGACCGGCCCAGCCAGGAGATCATCCACCAGCAGCGATTGCCGATGCCGCACCACCCAGCCGGTCAGCCCGAGTGTCACCGGCATGCGGCCGTTGGCGTGGCCGTCGAGGGTGGTCCAGCCGGCTTCCACCGCCAGCGACGTCTCCAGCTCTTCCGTGTCCGCGTGATAGTAAGCCACGCTGAAGGCATCCGGATGCAGCAGCGGCTGTACTTGCTCGTACAATCGGATGAGCAACACCTCGGGGTCCAGCACGCTGCCGGTCGCCAGGGCGGTCTCATACAGCCCGGCCAAGGCCCGCGTTTGACGCTGCGAGTCTTCAAACAGCCGCCCGTTCTCGATGGCCACCGCCGCCTGGTTGGCGAACGCGCGCACCGTTTCGCCCGTGTGCGCGTCGTAGGCCCCCGGGCTGGCGCTTTCCGTCGTCAGCAATCCGACCATTTCACCCTTCACCAGCAGCGCGGCGCCAATCCAAGACCGGATATAGTCCGTGCCGTCGGTCTGGATCCAGCGCGCATCGGTGCGGGTATCCGAAATCACCATCAGCTGTTCCTCAAGCCACTGGGCGGCGGGCCGGCGTTCCGAAACCTGGCGGACGTTCTCGCGCGCTATCTCCAGATCTGGAAAGCCGCGGCCGGCTGCCAGCGCCATCGCGCCCTGCCCGCCGATCAATTGCACCGAGACGCTGTCGTAGACCACCACCTGCGCCAGCAGATCGAAGATACGCTCAAATACTTCCTGCAAGCTCATTTGGGACGTCAGCAGTGTGCCAACGGCCTGCAGCGTCTGCGCCAGGCTCAGTTGACGGCGCTCGGCCTCAAACAACCGGACGTTGTCGATGGCCACGGCCGCCTGGTTGGCAAAGGCCGACGCTAGCTCGGCGTCCTGCTGGCCATAGAAATTCGGCTCCGCCTTGTCCAGACTCAGCAATCCAATCACCTGACCCTGGGCCGCCAGCGGCGCCCCCAGCCAGCAGCGGATATATTCGCTGCCGGCCAGCCGCTGCCAGCGCGCGTCAGCGCGGGTATCGGCCACGATCACCGGCCGAGCG
>JAYTFQ010000089.1:0-13623 GCA_043734225.1 Anaerolineales bacterium
CGCGCCTTTTTCGATCCGGCCACAGGCCGGAGCGCGTTTACTGCTCCAGGTTGCCCTGGAAGTAGCGCTTGCCGGTAACGTCGCCCTTCTTGTGGTCGCCGATGGCCCGCGCCAGGTTCTCGCTAAACTTCTGGCACAGCGCCGCCAGTTTTTGGACTTTTTGCTTGATGTTATCCAGGTACTGGGCCAGCGCGGCGCTGGTGCCCATGCTGAAAAAGGCCGTGGCGCGCAGAATGCCGACCAACACTTCCAGAACCTTGCCAACCGTGTTCAGGACGTCGCGGGCGGTGCCAAAACCCTTTGAGACGTCGCTGATGACGGTGTAATCCATTTGAACGACTTGTCCAGCCATGTTGTCTATTCCTCCAGTTCAATCGCCCGATAGTGGCGGTGCGGATAACCTGCTGCGTCCTAGATTTGGCCGAACAGGTCGCCCAATTGGGAGGCCATGCCCTGGGCCTTTTGGTCGGCCTGATCGACGATGTCGGTGGCCGAGCTCAGGTTGAGGTTGATCCCGCCGATGGCGGCGATCAGTTCGGCCATGGCCGGGATGATCTCCCGCGCCACGTCCTCCGCGAACGCTTCCGCGTCGCCGCCGATCCAGGCGGCCTGCACCTTGGGCACAAAGCTCTTGATCTGATCCATCACCTGGCTGGCAATCTGCTGCTGCTGCCCAACCCCGGCGCTGACGTTGCTGACTTCACCGCGCAGAAATTGTAGGAACATGGTCTAGTCTCCTGTTGGTTACTTGAAGCGGCTCTGAGCGGTGCTCACACCGTCGCGGGTGGCCGCGACCGCACCATTAATATCGCCTTCCAGGGTGTGCAGGTTGTCGGCGATCACCTTCATGCGCGTGATCAGCTTGGAGCGGATGGCGTCTTTGAACTCATCGCCGGCCGAGCCCAGCAGGGCGCCGTCTTCCAGCGTCTTGGCGAGCTTTTCCATCTCGCTGATGGACTGGGTCACTTGCTGGTTGGCTTGTTTGAAAGCCTTCTCCATGTTCTCCATGGAGTCGTAGTTCATCTTTACATCTGGCATGGTTAACCTCCGTGGTCAGGTAAGTGGCTCGGTGTTGTGCTACAGGTGGAAGACCTTGCTGGCGTTCTCCTCAGCTTCTTTCATTACCTGCGAAATCTGCTGAGTGATGCGCGCCGCCTCGGCCATGGCGCTCTGCAGGCGATGCAAGGTGGGACTGACGCTGTCAATCCATTCCTTGATGAAGGCCTGCTGGCCCTGGCCGATCCAGTCCCCGTTGTAGAGCACATCCACATTGCTCTGCAGGTTCTGGTTCATGTTCTGAAGCGTATCGGCATTCTGGCTGAAACTTTGAGCCACGTTCCTGAGTTGGTCGTAATCCGAGCGTACGGTTGGTGCTGGCATATAGGCAAACCCTTTCTCGCTAGTAGAGATGGCCCTCGCGTTAGGAAACGGTTGGTTCCTGGATGCTGGCCGGCTCGCCGGGTGCTGGTCTCTGGTTGGCTGCCATCACGTTGTCGAGCAGGATAAAAGGATTATATATCGACCGTTTTTCACGGGCAATCACCAATTGTGGGGATAAGTTGAAGTGGGTGAAAAAGCGCACGGCGGGCCGGTCACGTTCATTCACCGGCCCGCCGTGCGCTTTTTCCCCTAAATTTCCGCTGAAAATAGTGGTCAGGCGGCGACCAGTTCGGCTAGCTCGGGCGCGCCGACCTTGACCCCCGGGTTGAACTTCAGCGGCAGGTGCCGCACCCCATGCAGGATCAGCGCGTCGCCGGGCGTCAGCGGCCAGGCGCTGGCCAACTGCAGGCCTTGCAGCCGGCTGAGGATGATGCCCAGCGCCACTCGGGCCTCCAGGCGCGCCAGCGGAGCGCCCAGGCAGTAGTGGATGCCCTGGCCGAAGGCGATGTGCTGGTTGGCGGGCCGGTTCAGCAGGAAGCGGTTGCCCTGCGGGAACTTGGCCTCGTCGCGGTTGGCCGAGCCGATAATCGCCAGGACCATGTTGCCGGGCGCCATGGCGCGCCCGCTGAGCGTCACCGGCTGTTTGACGATCCGGAACATGAATTGCACCGGGGAGCGGTAGCGCAACACTTCCTCGATGGCCCCGGGCAGCAGGTCTGGCTGAGCTTGCAGGCGGGCCAGGTCCTGCGGGTGCTGGGTCAGGGTCAGGATCGTATTGCCGATCAGGTTGGTGGTGGTGACGTTGCCGGCCACCAGCAGCAGGCTGATAAACGACATCAGCTCGTCTTCGGTCAATTGCTCGCCATCCAGCTCAACGGCGATCAGCCCGCTGATCAGGTCCTCGCGCGGGTGGCGGCGGCGGTCTTCAAGAATGTCGTGCAGATACGGCCCCATGCCCTCCACCACGATTCCGTTGCCGCTCGTGCCCTTTGGCTGCATATCCTTCCGGTCGCCAAACAGGTTGTCGGCGCCGCGCACCATCTCGTCCGACCAAATCCGGAACTGGGCCCGGTCCTCGGCCGGGATGCCCAGCATCTCCGCGATAACCACCACCGGCAAGGGGTAGGCCAAATCATCGATCATATCCATCCGGCCGCTTTCAATGACGGCGTCCAACATCTGGTGCGTCAGCGTCTCAATGCGCGGCTCCAGGTTGCTCACGGCCTTGTTGGTGAAAGCGCGCGTCACCAGCCCGCGCAGCTTGGTGTGCATGGGCGGGTCGGAGGTGATCAGCGTGTTGGTCATTTCGCGATCGTTGGCCACCGCCGCCGGCAGATTGCTCATGTCGGATGAGAAGGTGGCGTGGTCGCTGAGCACGCGCTTGGTGTCTTCATAATTGAAGACGATAAACAGGCCATAGCGCTTGATCTGCACCACCGGTTGGAAGCGGCGCAGGACGCTAAAGATCGGATACGGATCACGGCGCAGGAGCGTCAAACCGGAACTTAGCAGACTCATGACTGATTACCTTTCCAATAATGGCAGATGTTGCGACTGGGCCCAGCCTTCAGGGCTTGGGCGTTCCACTCTCGGCCAGCAGCGACTCGAAAACTTCAAATAGCCCCGCGCTCAGCCGGCGGCACAGCGCGGGGTCCATCTCAATCACCAGCGCCTGATAGCGGCGCAAATGCGTCAAGGTTTCCTGGCGCCAGGCCTCGTCGGCTTTGCTTTCGGCGTCCAGCGCGGCCAGCGCCCAGCCGCCCAACAGGCTCAGCCCGGCGCGGTCGCCGCCGTGCGGGGCGCGCAGCAGCGCCGGCAGCGCGCGCGCCAGCGCCTGGCGCCGGGCGCGGCCCTTCAGCCGCAGCGCCACAATGGTCATCACTTCCAGGCAGTAGCGCACCGGCGCCGGTCCCTGGCGCGGCAGGCGCGCCAGCATGGCCTGGGTCAGCTCGCGGTCGTGGCCGTTGGCGCCGGCGAAGTTTTCGATCAACCGGCGTTTGACTTCCGCCCATTCCACTTGCCCGCCGGGGCCAGCCAGCGCGGCCACCAGAGCGTGGGCGCTTTCGGTCGGCTCGTACAGCACCTCTGACCGCCCCGGGCCGGACTTGCCGGCGGTCAGTTGATAGGCCGACTTGACCAGGCCTTTTTCCTCCAGCAGCCGCAGCATGTCATACGCCGTGAAGCGGCTGACGCCCAGGCGCCGGGCCAGGGTGGAGTAGTGGATGGGGCCCTGTGCCTCGTGGTACAGGTCAACCAGCCGCTCCACAAACGTTGTCTGCCGCCGCGTCAATTGCATCAATATTCCAAAGAAACCAAAGAATTCAGAGTCATTATATCGTGTTTTTAGATTTTTCCATCTGCTCAACGCTCAGCCTTGCATTTCCTGTCAGCCACGGCTATCCTATGTCTACTCAATCGATGAGTAAGATCAGCCTTTTCCCCGACATCTTTCACTTGCCATGAGCCCGCTGTTGCGCCAACCCTTGACTGTTGAGCTGGCCCTGCTTGGTTTTCTGCACCAACAGCCGATGCATGGCTATGAAATTCACCAGCACCTGGCCGGGTTGGCTGGGCTGGGCCTGGTGTGGCAGGTGAAGCAGAGCCACCTATACGCGCTGCTGGACAAGCTGGAAGCCAATGGCTACATTGCCGGCCGGCAGCTTGCCCAGGAAGCCCGCCCGCCGCGCCGTATTTTTCACCTCACCAGCACGGGGCGCAAAGCCTTTCGCGATTGGCTCAGCCGGCCGGTGTCGCACGGGCGCGAGCTGCGGCTGGAGTTCATGGCCAAGCTGTACTTTGCGCGGCGCGAAGGCCCAGATTGGGTGAGTGGGCTGATCGCCCGCCAGCAAGAAGAATGCGCGGAGTGGCGCGCCAAGCTGCTGGCCCAGGCGGCCGCCAGCCCAGGCGCCGGCGCGTTTGAGTGGCTGGTGTTTCAGTTCCGCATCCGGCAGGTGAACGCCATGGTCGACTGGCTGGCGCTGTGCGCCGAAAGCAAGTCCCAAACCGGCCCCAAAGGCGGCCAGGACCCCCATTGAAGCGCCAGACCGTGCCGGCAGCGGCGGCCGTGGACCACCAGCCGGCCGCAATGGGCGTGGCGCACCGCCGGACGTGGCAGCGTCGCTGGAGCGGTGCCGGACTGCTCAGCCTGCCGCTATTTTTGTTTTTTGTCATTCCGGTGGCCGCACTGCTTTTCCGCACCTCGGGCGCCAACATCCTCGCTAGCCTGCTGCGGCCGGAGGCGCGGCAGGCGATTGCGCTGAGCCTGCGCACGACCACTGTCACGGCCGTGCTGACCATCATTCTGGGCACGCCGCTGGCCTATGTGCTGGCGCGCCGCCGCTTCCCGGGCTGGCGCGCGCTGGATACCCTGGTGGAGCTGCCCACGGTGCTGCCGCCGGCCGTGGCCGGCGTGGCGCTGCTGGTGGCGTTTGGCCGTCAGGGCCTGTTGGGTGGCTGGCTGGCGGCCATCGGCTTGCCGCTGGCGTTCACCACCACCGCGGTTGTCCTGGCGCAGATGTTCGTGGCCGGCCCGCTGTATGTGAAAACCATGGCGGTTGGGCTGGCCGGCATCGACCCGGAGCTGGAACAGGCCGCCGCCATCGACGGCGCCAGCCGCTGGCAGGTGTTCCGCCATATCTCGGCGCCGCTGGCCTATCCGGCCGCGCTCAGCGGGGCGGCGCTCACCTGGGCCCGGGCGCTGGGCGAGTTTGGCGCGACGATTCTATTTGCCGGCAACTTTCCCGGCCGCACCCAGACGATGCCGCTCGCGATCTACATCGGGTTCGAGTCCGATTTTGATGTGGCGCTGACGCTCTCGGCCATCCTGATCGGCGTGTCGTTCGCGGTACTGGTATTGGTCAAGCTGCTGTTACAGCGCAGCATCGACGCATAATGCGTAGGAGACTCCATGCCAATCAAATGGCCCAGCAAATATAGCAAGACCACCAACCGCCACAACGAATGGTCGGCGCTCAAGAAGAAACACGCCGCCGCAATTAAGGCCAGCAAGGTTGATTTTGACGCTGGCCTGGGGGGCGCGGTGGACAAATTCGAGAATATGATCAAGAAGGTGGCCGCGGCCGACTACGGGACCACCGCCACCAATGCCGACCTGGAAAAGGTGACCCAGGCTGGCGCGAGCGCGGCCAAAGTGGCGCGGGATTACAAGTCCAAGGTTGGCGCCTTGACGGAACCCTCCAAGAAAGAACTATCTGCCTTCCTGGCCGAGATCGAAGCCGATGCCAGGATGTGGGACGATGCCACGCTGGCGATGCCCACCAAGAGCGTCGTGCTAGACACAAAGTGGGCGTCCACCGGTGCATTCGCCGGCCACCTGTCGATTATTGTCCGGCGTGGGGCCGAGGCCATGACGTTTCTAAACGCCGACCCGACGCTTCCGAAAAACCCGGAACTGATCGGCCTGAAAACACACTTGACCGAGTTGCTCACAGCCGCGGCCGCGGCTGAGAAAGCGGCCCGGCAACTGGAAGGGTTGGTCACCAACGCCGGCTCCAACCCGGCCTACCTGAAGCTGCTGAAGGCCGACACCGCGAAAGCTATGGCTGGCCCCTTCAAGGTATTTCAGCAGAAGTATCAAGCCCTGGACACCTATCGCCAGGCCAATTGGGTGGCCGACACACACTTGAAAAACGACGCGAACAGCGGCGGCAAGACCGTGACCAACACCCTGGTCTTTGCCATGGGCGACCTGGCCGCCATCATTGCCGCCGAGCGCGGCCTGGTGGTGCAGTAGGCTCCCTTCATGGTAACATCGCCGCTGACTACTCGAATTTTCATAGGGGCTCTTCAGGAGATCGCAAATGGCGATTAAGATCGCGATGGTCGGCGCTGGCTCCATTGGCTTCACCCGCCGGCTGATGGGTGACATGTTGGCGGTGCCGGAGTTTGCCGACACCACCTTTGCCTTCACCGATATTTCCGAGCGCAATCTGAACATGGTCGCGCAGCTCTGCCAGCGCGACATCCAGGCCAACAAGCTGCCGGCGAAACTGGTGGCCACCACCGACCGGCGCGCTGCCATCGCCGACAGCGATTATGTGATCAGCATGATCCGCCAGGGCGGGCTGGACGCGTTCGCGCTCGACATCGATATCCCGCTCAAGTACGGCGTGGACCAGTGCGTGGGCGACACGCTGTGCGCCGGCGGGCTGCTGTATGCCCAGCGCACTATCCCGGCGCTGCTGGATTTTTGCCGCGACATTCGCGAGGTGGCCAAGCCGGGCGCGCTGTTCATCAATTACTCCAACCCGATGGCCATGAACACCTGGGCCTGCAATAAATATGGCGGGGTGAAAACCATCGGGCTGTGCCACGGGGTGCAGGCCGCCCACTGGCAGGTTGCGCGCGCGGTGGAGCAGTGGGCGCGCCTGAATGGCCTGATCGCGCCCGAGGCCAAGGTGCACCGGCGCGAGGTGGATGTGATCTTCGCCGGCATCAACCACCAGACCTGGTGCATCCAGGCCCACTGGCGCGGCATCGATCTGATCCCGCGCATGCACGAACTGCTGTCGGCGGTGGACGAGTTTCAGCGCACGGAGAAGGTGCGGCTGGATGTGCTCCAGCGTTTTGGCTACTACAGCACCGAATCCAACGGCCATCTGAGCGAATACCTGCCTTGGTACCGCAAGCGCACGGACGAGATTGAGCACTGGATCGACACATCGGACTGGATCCACGGCGAGACCGGCGGCTATCTGCGGGTGATCACCGAAGCGCGCAACTGGTTCGAGGCCGACTTCCCCAACTGGATGGCCGCGGACCCGGCCGTGTTTGGGCCGGGCAACCGCAGCGAGGAGCACGGCTCGTACATCATCGAAGCGCTGGAGACCGGCCGGCCCTATCGCGGCCACTTCAACATCGTCAACCACGGGCACATCACCAACCTGCCCGACGGCTGCGTGATTGAGATACCGGGCTATGTGGACCGGACTGGGATTAACATGCCCGTGGTGGGCGACTTGCCGATGGCCTGCGCCGCCACCTGCGCCGCCAGCGTGCGCGTGCAGCAGATGGGCATGGAGGCCGCCGTGCATGGCGACCCGAACCTGCTGAAGCAGGCGCTGCTGCACGACCCGCTGGTGGGGGCGGTGTGCAACCCCGAGGAAGTGTGGCAGATGACGGATGAGATGGTGGCGGCTATGGCGCCCTGGCTGCCGCAATATGGCGACCAGCCGGCCGCCGCGGCCAAGCGCCTGGCCGAAGCCGAGCAAAACGGCACCCGCGTCAAGCTGCGCCAGACACGCGGCGCGGTGCGGCTGCATTTGCAGACCGTGGACGAGATGGCGGCCGCCAGCGCCGAGTCGCGCGCCGTGGCTGGGGCCTCGGACAAGCGCAAGGCGGCGCAGCCGGCGGCGGCGCACTAATGCAGCTCCTGTTTGCGCCGTGAGTCGCCCTCAATAGTAAGTAGTGAGCAATCAGCGCGCGCCGGAAGCCAGTGCCTTCGTCGCAGCGGTCCAGCGCCACCCAGGGGGCCATGCAGGCGCCGGGCCGCACGCGCAGATAGCAGTCGTCCTGACCATACCCCCTACTTGTTTTGAAGCGGTCCCCTTCGGGACCGGCGGAAAGCGGCAAATGAAGCGGTCCCCTTCGGGAGCGGTCCCTTTCGGGAATAGGTAAATAATACGGCGCGCCACAAAACGGCGAGCAAAATAGCGGCTATTCTGGGAGCGTATCAGTTTGGGGGCATAGCCGTTAAGTCGCCTGTCAGCTGTTCGGGCCCAAATATTATGTCCGTCACTAGGACCCCGTTTCTACTGCCACACGTTTTTGCGGTTTTTGGCCGAAAAACCACTACTGCCACTACTGCCAGACGAAAACTGACACTCCCGCAATCGCCGTGAGAACTTGTCATAATTGGTCAACTTGACGCGCCGCGACGCCTGCGTTAGTCTCTGCTGACAACCCATTTTTCAGGAGCGAAACACTCTCATGGCCACACCCGCGGCGAGCGAGGCCCACGCCTTGCGCTTCGCCTATAGCACCATCAATTGGGGCACCAAGCCGGACCTTTCAGCAGCCTTTGGCGAAATTCGCGCTGCCGGCTGGCAGGCGCTGGAGCTTTTTGATCACTCCCTCGATTGGCTGGGCACGCCCCAGCATCTGACGACGGCGTTGGGAGGCCTGCGCGCCGCCACCTTCTTTGGCGGGGTGGAGGTGCCTGTCAGCGCCGAATCACTAAACATTCACCAGCGCCGCATGGATTACGCGGCCCTGTTTGGGGCGGAGATGTACGGCCTGGTGGGCGGCGGGCGCCTGCGCACCCGCCCGCCGTCGGCCGATGAATACCAGAACCTGGCACAGGCCTGCGAAGTGCTGGCCGTGTATGGCGCGGGCATCGGTGTGGGCCTGGCCTATCACCCACACGTCGGCTGCACCATTGAGACCGAAACCGAGATCGACATTTTGCTGAACCAGACCCAAAAGACGCTGCTGTGTCTGGACGCGTCGCACATCGGGCTGGTGGGCGAAGACCCCATCGCCCATCTGCGCAAGTATCGGGCGCGCACCGGCTACATTCATCTCAAGGACTGGGCCGCCGGCAAGTTTGTTGAGATGGGCCAGGGCACCATCGGCCTGGACTTTGGCGCTATTTTGCGCGAGTTGGAGGCGCAGCGCTTCGGCGGCTGGGTGGTGGTGGAGCAGAGCCGCAGTGATATCTCGCCGGCCACGAGCGCGCAAATGAACGCCGATTTTCTGCGCGGGCTGCATTACACGCTTGAATTGCCCAGCGCTCTGGGTCGCTAACCATGCCAATCTCACTCGGGCTGGTGGGCTGCGGCGGCATGGGCCGCCGGCATGTGCGCGGCATGGCGCGGCTAAAGGCCGCCGGCCGGCTGTCGTTCGACCTGGCGGGGCTATGCGACGTGCTGCCGGACAATGCCCGCGCCGCCGCGGATTTGGCCGAGGAGCTGCTCGGCCGGCGGCCGCAAGTGTTCAACGATTTCAATGCGCTTCTGCAATCCCGAGCTGTGGACGCCATCCTGGTGACCACCACGCCGGAGACACATGCTGATATTGGAGTAGCTGCCTTTGCCGCCGGGCTGGATGTGATGGTCGAAAAGCCGATCGCGCTGACGGTGGCCGATGGGCTGCGGCTGGTAGCCGCGGCGTGTGATGCCGGCCGCAAGCTGGCCGTGGCCGAAAACTATCGGCGCGACCCGATTAACCGGTTGGGCAAGGCACTGGTGGATGCCGGCGCCATCGGCCGGCCGTTCATGGCCACCCACGCCACCTCCGGCAGCGGCGAGTTCGTGATCATCACCCCCTGGCGCCACCGCCGCGACCGCGGCGGAATCGTCATCGACATGGGGGTGCACTACACCGACATCCTGGAATTCTATTTGGGCCCCATCGACACGGTGGTAGGCATGAGCGCCATCGTGGACCACGAGCGGGTGGACGCACAAGGCGCCCGCTACCCGGCCGACGCTGAGGATCTGTCGGTAGGGGTGATGCGCTTCCGCAGCGGCGCGATTGGCAACTGGGTGCTCTCCCTGGCGGGACGCGGCGAGGCCTCATTCTCGCGCATTTTCTACGGCCAGGGCGGCTCGCTGTCGGTGCCGGGCGACCGCTCGGGCCAGCCGCTCAGCCTGTCGCGCCGGCACAACGGCACGGATGCCGTGGTGCCGCAGTCCGAGTTGCTGGCGCTGGCGCCCGACTTTGCGCTGGACGCGACCACCGCGGCGCTGTTTGGCGGCGAGCGGCTGACGGCATATGAGCTGCCGTGGACAGACATTGACGCCGGCCTGCTGGGCATTGAGCAAGCCGACTTTTCCGAGGCGATTGCTAATAATCGCGCGCCCGAAGTGGATGGGGAGCAGGGGCTGCGCTCGCTGGCGCTGGTGGCGGCCCTGCTGGAATCCGAGCACCTGGGCCGGATTGTCACGCTGGATGAGATGCTGCGGCCGGGCGGGCCGGCGACGAGAATGCCACGGGAGGCAGGCGCGTGAACAACTGGGCGCATATGCTCGACTTCGGCGTGATCCATCCGCTGATTTATCTGGAATGTCGCGGCGGAGCCGGGCCGATCCTGGAAACGCTGCCGCGCATCGTCAATGACTCCGACTTTGGCGCGATCGAGATTGCGCCGATTAAGGACCCGCAGGTGCGCCAGAAGGCCAAGGCCCTGCTGGCGCAGTCGCAATTGCAGGTGGTGTATTTGCCAGTGCTGCCGGTGCTGCTGGAAAAGCTGGAGCCTGGCAGCGCGGACCCGGCGCTGCGCCAGGCGGCCCTCAGCCGGCTGAAGACCCTTATCGACGAAGCAATTGATTTTGGCTGCGTGATGGCCATGCTGCAGGGCCCGCTGGACCCGGGCCCGGAGCAGCGCGCGGCCGCCACCGAGCGGCTGGCGGATGATCTGCGCGAGCTGTGCGACTACGCCGCCGACCATTCGCGCGCGCGCCTGCTCAACCTGACCTTTGAGAACTTCGACCGCGACGTGGAGAAGAAGCGCCTGATCGGTCCGACGGTGGAAGCGGCTCAACTGGCGCGGACCATCGACCGGCCGAATTTTGGCCTGACGATTGACTTGAGCCATCTGCCGCTGCTGCACGAAAGCGCGGCCGAGGCGCTGCACGCTGCCGCGCCGTATTTGATTCATGCCCACATCGGCAACTGCGTCATCGACCATCCCGACTCGCCGCTGTATGGCGATTTTCACCCGCGCTTCGGGCACCCGCTGGGCCGGAATGATCTGCCGGAAGTCGTGGACTATCTGCGCCAACTGGACGCGGTTCAGTTCTGGTCGCAGGCGCGCCAGCGCACCGGGCGCACGCCAATCCTGTCGATGGAGCTCCGCACCATCCCTGGCGAAGAAAGCCCGGAGGCCGTGCTGGCCAACGGCAAGCGCACCTTCACGCGCGCCTGGGGTCTTAGCGGCGTGCGCGCATGATCCAGGCGGCAGTGTGGGACAACATCGGCAATGTGCTGCTGGGCGTGCGCCTGCCCGGCCAGCCGGAGCATCCCTGGCACGCGCGGCTGACCCCGGACGACCCGGCCGCGCTGGTGGCCGCGCCGACCTTCGATGAGTTGTTCGCCGGCTACGACCTGAAGCTGCACGAGGTCAAGACCCTGGAACAGCTCGAACCACTGATGCCCGAGCTCGACTATCTGGTGCTGCACAAGGAGCGGCTGCCGGCGGATGTATTGGCGCGCGGCCGGAAGCTGCGCCTGGTGCAGCACCTGGGGCTGGACTATCGCGGCGTGCCAGTGGAGACGGCGCGCGTCATGGGCGTGCCGGTTTGCGCCACGCCGCTGCTGAACTATGACGCCGTGGCCGAGCACGCCTGGGCGCTGCTGATGACGCACTACAAACAGATGCCGCGCCAGCGCCAGCACGTGGAAACGCGCGCGTACCAGGTGCTGTGGGGGGCCATCGTGCCGCATGTGCGACTGCTGCAGGACGACACACTTGGCCTGCTGGGCTTTGGCGAAATCGCCCGGCCTATGGCGCGCTTCGCCCATGCCTTTCAAATGAAGACCATTTACTGGGACAAGGTCCGCTTCCCAGATCTGGAACAAACCTATCACGTCGAGTACGTGGAATTTGACGAGCTGTTCCGCGGCGCGGACGCGCTGAGCGTGCATCTGCCGATCATGCCCGCCACCGAGGGCATCGTCGGCGCGCGCGAGCTGGGGCTGATGCGGCCGCACGCCTTTTTGATCAACACCGCCCGCGGCAAGCTGGTGGACCAGCCCGCGCTGGTGGCGCTGCTGCAGGCTCGCCGGCTGGGCGGGGCCGCCTTGGATGTGTTCGCCGATGAACCGCTGCCAGGGGATGACGCGCTGCACGCGTTACATGAGGATCTAAGCGCCAACGTCACGCTGACCTCGCACTCCGCCTGGCAAGGGCCGTGGACCTGGGTGCGCGATTCGCTCAACATCTGGCAGAACGTGCTGCACTCGCTGCGCGGCGAACCGTTGGACTTTCAGGTCGCATGAGCCACCCGATACAGTTCGGCTACTGCGTGCCGATCTTCGCCAGCCCGGGCGGCCGGCTGTTCCGCACGCCCAACCTGGCGGCGTTGGACAGCCAGGTCGCGCTGCGCGGCGCGCAGTTGGCTGACGCGCTCGGCTATGACTCTATCTGGGTGGCCGATCACCTGATGCTGGGCCAAGAGCAGGCCATCCTGGAAGGCTGGACCACTCTGGCGGCGATTGCCGGCTGCACCCAGCGGGCCAGGCTGGGCATCATTCACCAGGCGCACTTCTTCCGGCATCCGGGCCTGGCCGCAAAAATGATCGCCACGCTGGATCAACTATCGGGCGGGCGCTTCATCTACTTTATCGACACTGGCACGCGCGCGGGCGAGCACCATGCCTATGGGCTCCAGCATCCGGCCGCGATGGCCGACCGAATGGCGGATTTGCTGGAGGGACTGGATCTGACCCTCAAGCTCTGGCAGACCAGCGCGGCCCAGCCGCTGACCTACGCCGGGAAGTATTATCAGGTGACCGAGGCGGTGTGCGCGCCGCCGCCGGTCACCCAGCCGCATCCGCCCATCTGGTTCGGTGAGGCGCATCCGCTGACACTGGAAGCCTGCGCCCGCCTGGGCCAGGGCTGGAACAGCGCGCCAGTGGGCGTGGAGGGACTGCGCCGGCGGCTGGCGGCCCTGCGCGCCGCTTGCGAAATGGCCGGGCGGCCGTTCGACGCGCTGGAGATCAGTTACGAAACGCAAATCCTGATCGCGCCCAGCCGCGAGGCGGTGCGGGAGAAACTGTGCGCGATGCTGGCGCTGACGCCGCCCGGCGCGGACACGATTGACGATGCGGATTTTCGGGCGTTTGTGGACGGCGGCAGCGATAGCTATCCTCGGGCGCTGAGCGAGATGGGGCTGGTGGGCACGCCGGCCGAGGTTAGCGAGCAATTGCAGGCGTATCTCGCGCTGGGCGTGACGCACTTCATGCTGTGGTTTGTGGACGCGCCGCAGGACGATGGGATGCGGCTGTTCCAAGAGCGGGTCGCGCCAGTCATTCAAGCTGGCACAATAGGATAATGTTGTGACGACGATTACACCACAATCGATTGGGCAACTCTTTCGGCTGGATGGCAAGGTGGCGCTGGTGCCGGGCGGCTATGGCGGCATCGGCGAGGCGGTTTGCTGGGGGCTGGCGGCGGCCGGCGCGCGGGTGGCTGTGGCCGGGCGCAATGGCGAGCGCACCCAGGCGCTGACCGCCGCGCTGGGCGAGGCGGGCCACACCGCCTATGCCGCGACGTTTGATGCG
>JAYTFQ010000090.1:0-5936 GCA_043734225.1 Anaerolineales bacterium
TGGCTCGCCGAATCCCCTGGATACCGCTGTCCCACAGTCCACCAGCGAAGCTCAAAACGACGTTTGGGCGCCGCCCGTTAATCTGTCACAGTCAGGCGCCGCTTCCGCGCCGGTGATGGCCGCGGAAGCCGACGGCACCCTGCACGCATTGTGGTGGGACAAATTCGACGGCACGAAATACGCGTACTTTACGCCAGATAAGGGCTGGTCGAAACCCGTCACAGTCGGCACCATTGTGGGCGCCCGTCCAACTGGCGCCAGTCCAACACCAGTTGCCCCAGATCAACTGCGGCTGCTGGTGGATAGTTCACACGAACTGCACGCTTTTTGGATTGACGCGCGCGGCAACCTGCTCTATGCCCAATCCCGCGCTGGCGCGATCAATAGTTGGACCGCCGGCCTGCAATTAGCGACCGCGCCGCTGGCCTGGGACATTGCGCTCGACAGCGCCGGCGCATTACATATTGTGTATATCCGACCCGCCAACAATCCGCAGCTGCCGTCCGGCATCTACTATCGCGTCTCTACCAATGGCGGCCAGCTTTGGGCCAACGTGGTTGCAATTGTTGAGTCACCCTATTTCCGAACCCTGGCGGCCGCCTCGGCGCATGTCAACATTGCCGCCAACGGGGCCGGGACTGTGATCGTGGCTTGGGACGATCCACAGCTTAAGCGCAGCTTTTTTGCGCAATCATCGGATGATGGCAAGACGTTTGGCGACCCGACCAAAATACCTGCCGCGGACGCGGTTCAAAACGATTCGGTCGAGCAGGTCCACTTTTTCGCCCTGGCCAGCGGGCAATTCCTGCGCCTATGGCAAGCCGGCGACACCTGCATTCTCTATCAACAGCAATCCGATGACACGGTGCAACAGTGGGGCGTGCCTTTGCGCGTGTTGGCCGACCTGGGCGGCTGCCCGCAAAACATCCGCGCCACGCCCATGTCGGGCAATCAATTGTTCGCCGATATCCAACTGGCTGGGGGTGACACCAGCCGTCTGTTGACCGTCTGGGATGGGCACACCTGGCTGCCGCCCCAGAGTCCGCGCGTCAGCTTTGTCAACGCCATCACCAATCGCGCCACGGGGCTGGCCTGTGTCAGCGCCACACTGGTTGGCAGCAAACTGGCCTTGATTGGCTGCGATGACTCGCTGGACATCTGGGCAACGTTCAGCTTGAAAGAAGTCTCCCAGATGCTGCCTGCTCTCAACACGGCCTGGACGCCGCCACAGGTGCTGGCCAGCGGCCCGGGCGACGCGGATTTGCCGGCCGTGGCTGCTGAAGCCGATGGGCGCATGCACGTCCTGTGGGCGCAAACGGCGCCCGACAACGGGCCCAATAGCTCCCTCAGTTATACGCGCGGCGACGGTGTGAGCTGGACATCACCCGCCGGCGTTTTGTCATCGCCGCACGGCGGCAAGGCCGAAGCGCCGGCCATGCTGGCCGATGCCGGCGGCACGATGCATGTGGTGTGGAGCGGCGGCTTCGGCGGCGAAGTCTACTATAGCCACTCGTTCATCCGTGACGCAGCCAGTGCCAGCGGCTGGTCCAGCCCGATGCTCCTGCCGGCGCCGTCGCAGGCCGGCAGCGCGCCCGCGCTCGTCGCCGACGCCAATAACACCCTGCACGTCATTTACGCCATTCCGCTGAATGAGTCGCGTGGCGTCTATTACACGCGCTCCACCGATCAAGGCAGCACCTGGTCCCCGCCACAGTTGATCTTTGACGCCGCTGCCGCCGGCTGGGCGATGGTGAGCGACGCTCGGTTGGTGGTTGATGGCGCCAACCGCTTGCACGCCACCTGGGTGCAACGAGCCCTGCCCCCCGCCACCACGAACCTAGGCATTTTTTATTCTCGCTCCGAGGATGGTGGGAATACCTGGAGCACGCCGACTCAAGTGAGCGCCGTTGACACGGGCTTTTCCGTCCTGGCCGCCAGTGCCGCGAGCGAAATCCATCTGCTGTGGACCGCCAACCTGTCCGGCCAGCCGCAGTTGTGGCACCAGTGGTCCACAGATGGCGGCGCCACCTGGACCAAGGCGACGCCCATCCTGGAACTGACCAATGTCGTGCCCCGGGCGGACCTGGTGACCGACGGCGCGGGGCACCTGTACCTGGTCGGTGTCGAACGCACACTGAACGATTCAGCGGCCTTGTTCTATCTGCTCTGGAACCAGGGGCAGTGGACCGACCGCGAAACCCTGGCGTTGGGCTATGTGGCGGACGTCGCTTCCGGCGCCCACGCGCTGATTTTGCCGGGCGGCCGCCTGGGTGTCTTTTACCGGGTCAGGGCGCCGAATGGCAGCGGTGGCTCGCATTACGTCCTGGGCTACGCGGAACGCCCAGTTGAAGTTAACATTGCGCCGCCACAGCCGACCTTTACACCCCAACCGACGCAGGCGGTACTGCCCAGTGTCACGCTGCCCGCAACCCTGACGGCCGTGCCCACGCTTGACCTGAACACCTCCAGCGTCAATCCAGTCTCCCAGCGAGACCTTTTCCGCATTGGCGCCATTCTGCTGGGCATGTTGGTGGTGGTGATTGTGGCGGCCATTGGCCTGCGTCTGAGCCAGCGATGAGCGGGACACCGATTTACACTCCTATCGCTGTGGGCCCAGACGGGCGCCAAGCAGCGAAAACTGGGCTGCGACGTTTGACCCTGGCCCTCTTGGGCGTCATGGGCCTGGGTGCTGCCATGCTGCTGTGGCGGCCGGCCCAGGCGCAGTCCAACGGTTGGGCCGCGCCACAATTGATCTTTGAAGGCGCTGGCAACATCAACGCGCCGGCGCTGTTGGCGGATCGCTATGGGCAGGTTCACGCCTTTTGGATGTTTCAACAGGATCAGCAAGCGGACAACCCCCAGCAGCAAATCTATTACACCCGTCTCGACCAGCCAACCTGGCCGGTCAACGACATCTTTATCGGCGCGGTGACCGCGCAAAGCATCAAAGCGGTTATGACGGTGAACGGGCTGGCGCTGCTGTGGGGGGGTAACAACGTCGCCGTCGCTTCGGTATCACCCAGGGCCTCGGCCCAAGATTGGTCCGGCCCTCTGGCCGCCGAACCCACTTACCCCGAGTCTGGGTTGGCGACCGCGCCAGACGGCAGCCTGTGGATGATTTATGGCGCCTTGAGTTCGAACGAAATATTCGTGCAGCATCGCAATCCAGGCACCGGCCAGTGGGAGGCGCCGCTATTGGTGGGCGACCCAGTCAATACCAACGCCGTTCCAGATGGGACACGCCTGGCATTTTCGAGTGACGGCACCATGCACGCCGTTTGGGTGGAATATCAGCAGCCCATTGGCTGGCCGCCAGTCGGCCTGTACTATGCCCAATCGGCAGATGGCGGCCACACCTGGTCCGGGCGCTACAAGATCGCCGGCGCGGGGTTCAACCAGCCAAATGTTGCCACCGGTCCTAACCAACAGGTCTATCTGGCCTGGACGGGTGTGGCCGGCATTGCTGACAAGGAATTTCAGGAATCTCTGGACAATGGGCACACCTGGGAAAATAGCACGGTGCTCATGAAGGGCACTAACGGAAATGGCGGATCGGAAGGCGCGCCGAACATGGCGGTCGATGGCGCCGGTAATCTGCACGTGGTGTTTACGCAGAATGGTTGCGTGTGGCACGTGAGCCGCGCCGCCAACGTCTGGTCTGCCCCTGAGTGCGTGTCCACCGGCGCTCCGGCTCAATCCCTCATCGAAGATCCCGCCATGGCTCTGGGGTTGGGCAATCGGATCTACGTCATGTTTTGGACGGACCGTCGCCAGTTATGGGTGACGACCGAATTGCTGCCTCTGACGGCTCAGCCGACCGTGGCCGTGCCGACCGTGCCGGTGCCGACCCTAACACCCACCAGCGTCCCGTCCACCGCCACACCCACAACAACCCCGCTGCCCGATTATGGTCCGCCGCCTCAGCCTGATCAGGCCACTGCCCCCGGTCTTTGGGCCCTGGCGGCCGGCGTGGCCCCCGTTGTGCTTCTCGCTCTTATCGTGGTTGTGTTTCGCGGATCAACTCGCAGGTAAATCATCAATGCAATCAACGCGCGTTCAGGTTCCCACCGAGGTTCCAGCTGCGCTGCTGGACACTGACCCAGTTGGTCAGCAGGAAATCATTATCCAGCCCACCTCCGGCTGGGCCTCCCTGCGGCTCGGTGAAATCTGGGCCTATCGTGACCTGTTGTTTTTCATGGTGTGGCGCGATCTTAAAGGGCGTTATCGCCAAACTGCTCTGGGACCGATCTGGTTCATTTTGCAGCCCTTGATGAGCATGGTCCTGTATTCGGTTATTTTTGGCTGGATTGCCAAGCTGCCCTCGGACAATCAGCCATATGCGGTGTTCACTTACGTGGCGCTGCTGCCCTGGGACTTTTTCAGCGACGCCGTCAGCAGCGGCACCAACAGCCTGCTCGGCAGCATGTCGCTCATCTCGAAAGTCTACTTCCCGCGCTTAATCGTGCCGCTCTCGCAGCTCATTTCCAGCCTGGTGGATTTCGCCATTTCGCTGGTCGTGCTCATCGGGATGATGATTTTCTATCACATCCAACCCACTTGGGGCGTCGTGCTGCTGCCGTTTTACTTGATGCTGGCCGCCATGACTGGTCTGGGCATCGGTTTATGGTTTTCGGGGATCATTGTCCGGTTTCGCGATTTCGGCCAGGTGGTCGGTTTCTTGGTGCGGGTCCTCATGTATTCGGCGCCCGTGGTTTATTCTTCGAGCCTGGTGCCGGCGCAATGGCGCACGCTCTATGATCTCAACCCAATCAGCGCCGTGGTGGACGGCTTTCGCTGGGCCCTGCTGGGCACCGGCGTTCAGCCCGATTGGAAATTAGTGGTGACATCCATATTCGTCGTGCTGATCTTTGTCGGCGGACTGTATAATTTCAAGCGGGTCGAGCGCAACATCGTGGACGTAGCATGAGCGACATCGCCATTCGTGTCGACGGCCTGGGCAAGCGCTATCGCATTGGCCAACGCGAAGCGCGCGCGGATTCCCTTCAAGACGCGCTGTGGGGCGCCGTCCGCTCGCCGTTCCAATACCTGCTGACAATGACCCGGCCGCCCACCGAAAACGAGACGCTCTGGTCGCTGCGCGATGTGTCGTTTGAGGTCAAACGCGGCGAGGTGTTGGGCGTCATTGGACAGAACGGCTCCGGCAAGAGCACCCTGTTGAAGATCCTGTCCCGCATTACTGAGCCGACCACCGGCCGGGCAGTCATCAAGGGTCGCGTCGGATCCCTGCTGGAGGTTGGCACGGGTTTCCATCCCGAGCTTTCTGGGCGGGAGAACATATATCTGAATGGCGCCATCCTGGGCATGAAGCGCCAAGAGATCGCCCGCAAATTCGACGAAATCGTCGAGTTCGCCGAAATCGGGCGCATGATCGACACGCCGGTGAAACGCTATTCCAGCGGCATGTACGTCCGGCTCGGTTTTTCGGTGGCCGCTCACCTTGAGCCGGAAATCCTGGTGGTCGACGAAGTGCTGGCCGTGGGTGACGCGGCATTTCAGCGCCGGTCGCTGGGGCGCATGAATAAAATGGCCATGTCTGGCCGGACCGTGCTGTTTGTCAGCCATACGATGGCCGCCATCCAGTCACTCTGCTCGCGCGTTATCTTGCTCAATGGCGGCCGTATTGTGGCGATGGGTGACACCGCCACAATCGTTGAAAACTACCTCAAGACAACGCAAGCCCCGGACCTGGATCCCAGTGTCGATCTGACCAACCACCCCAATCGGATTACCGCGCCCGAACGGGCCGTCTTCAAGAAGCTCCGAATGTTGGACCGGGCCGGCCGGACGACGTCAGTCTTTCAAATGGGTGAGCCGATAATGTTCGAGCTTGAGCTGGATTGCGGCGAGCGTGTCCTGCAGGATCCGCTCATCGTGCTGACCATCGACAAGCGCACCACCCGCATCTGCAACCTCAC
>JAYTFQ010000091.1:0-8085 GCA_043734225.1 Anaerolineales bacterium
CGCCCCACCACGCCTTATCATTTCGAAAGACCCATATTTAGTAACGGCGCCGGCTGCCGCCAAACAGCCCAAGACCCCGCCCATACCAGTAGTAGCGATGCGTCCGGCGGTAGATCTGTCCGCGAAAGCGCGCCACCCACAGGCGGATGTCACGGATAATAATCGCCACCAGTCCGGCTACCACGCCCACCACAATGTTGCTGAGCGGATCCCAGATGTTGACCCACCACACGCCAGCCACGAATAACACCAGGGTGATTAAATCAAACAGGCGATTGCTCAGGTTGCTGCGCTGGATGCGAAAGACAAAAGTCAGCAGCAGGGCCAGAATCAAGCAGATGCCGCCCAGAATGGGGTAGGGGATGGTCATTGGAGCCTCCAGAGCGGATGATACCAGAACCTTGCGGAAAATCGGGCGGGGTGATAAAATTGGCTTGTTTGAGGTCGGTTATTCGGATACTTGTTTTACCGGAAACGTGGGCGACCCCCACGTTTCTGCGTATATCAGGCAGAATGCGGTTTAGCGCGGCGCCGCGCCGGCCGCACTGCGAGCGGCGGCCAGTTTCTCGACGGGGAGAAGTATTCAGGTTATGAAAAGCGAATTTGCCCTAGCGTTCAATGAAATCGCCGAACACAGCAAGCTGAAGCGCGAAATCATTCTCGATGCGCTCGAGAACGCGATGGTGACCGCCTATCGCAAGGCGGTGAATGCCTCCGCCGCCCAGCATGTGGTGGTCAAAGTTGACCCGGCCACCGGCGGCATTAAGGTTTACGCCGAAAAAGAGGTGGTGGACGAAGTTCAAGAGGCCAACACCGAAGTGACCCTGGTGGCCGCGCGCGAGGTGGACCCGGAAGCCCAATTGGGCGACATGGTCACGGTTGAGTCCACGCCGCGCAACTTCGGCCGCATCGCGGCGCAGGCGGCCAAGCAGGTCATCCTGCAGCGCATCCGCGAGGCCGAACGCGAAAGCCAGTATCAGGAATACGTCCAGCGCGAAGGCGACATCGTCAACGGCACGGTGCAGTCGGTTTCGGCGCAGGGCGTGACCCTGGGCCTGGGCCGCACCGAGGCCACCCTGCCGCGCAACCAGATGGTGCCCGGCGAGCGCTATCACGCCCACGAAAAAGTGCGCGCCTACGTTCTGGAAGTGCGCAAGACCACCCGCGGCCCGCAAATCATTGTTTCTCGCTCGCACAAGAACATGCTGCGCCGGCTGCTGGAATATGAAGTGCCGGAGATTTACAACGGCGCCGTGGAAATCAAGTCCATCGCGCGCGAGCCCGGCCAGCGCTCGAAGGTGGCCGTGGCCGCGCTGCAAGAAGGCGTGGACCCGGTGGGCGCCTGCGTGGGCATGCGCGGCGTGCGCATCCAATCCATTGTGCGCGAGCTCAATGACGAGAAGATTGACGTCATTGAGTGGAACCCCGATCAGGCGGTCTTCATCGCCAAGGCCCTCAGCCCGGCGCGCGTCACCTCGGTTTATCTGGACGACGACCCAATCTCCGGCCGCACCGCCATGGTGGTGGTGCCGGACGATCAGCTCAGCCTGGCCATCGGCCGCGAAGGCCAAAATGCCCGGCTGGCCGCCAAGCTCACTGGCTGGCGCATCGACATCAAGAGCCTGACCGAAGCCGCTACCGACGCCTACCGCAAGCTGCGCGATTTGCCGGCCTTTTCCGAAACGGCCCAGGCGCACCCCGAAATCACCGGTCCGGCCGAAAACATTCTGGCCAAGAAGGCTGAAGGCAAGCCCATCCCGCCGGAAGAATACCAACTGCTCTCCAAGATGGTGGAGCTGGTGGAGAAGCGCGTGGCCAAGGGCCGCCAGGACGAGCGCGCCGCCAAGGTGGAAAAGGTGGCGGCCATCAAGGCCACCATCCCGGCCGCCGCCTACGCATTGCCGCTGGCGGAGGCCAAGCTGCCAGACCGCGTGCTGCGGGCCTTGCTGGACGTCGATTTCAAAAACGTCGGGCAGGTGATGGAGCAGTTGGCTTTGGACGACGACCGCATCCTGGGCCTGGAAGGCTTTGGGCCCAAAATGCTGGACGAGCTGAAGACCGCTCTGGCGGCGGTCGTTCTGCCCGAGCCGGTGGTGGCCGAGCCCGAAGCGCCAGCCCCGCTGGCGCAGGAGCCGGCGGCAACCGCGCTGGCTCAGCCCGCCATCGCGGCGGGTGCGGGTGCCGCGCAAGCCGACGCTGCAGGAGCGGCGCCAGCTACAGCGGCTGCCGAGCAGCCCGCGACCACGGCTGAGGCCGTGACGGCCACGGCGGCCGCTCCGGCGGGCGAGGCGGTGGAAGGCGAGGAAGAAGGCGAAGGCGACGAAGAAGGCGAAACCGAAACCGGCACCGCGGTTGAAGGCGATGAAACCGCCACGGACAAAGATGCCGTCGGGGATGACGACGACGACAAGAAGAAGGGCAAGAAGAAGGGCAAGAAGAAGGGCGCCGTCGAGATTACCTTTGACGAGGACCTGGGCATGTTCATCACGCGTAAGAAGCGCAAGCCGGGCCGCGCCAAGGATGATGTCTTCGGCCTGGGTAACGAATAGCCGGGCATGACTGCTCCGAATTTGGCTGACGCCCGCCCGCGACGCAAGCGGGCGCCACAGCCAAAGCGCGTGCCGCAGCGCACCTGCGTGGGCTGCCGCACCATCCTGCCCAAGCGGCAATTGGTGCGGTTGGTGCGCACGGCCCACGGCCGCGTTGAGATCGACCCCACCGGAAAGGCCCAAGGACGTGGCGCTTACCTGCACGACCGGCGAGACTGTTGGAAGAAGGCCCTGGCCGGCGGCGCGCTGGACCAGGCATTGAAAGCGACTTTGACTGAGGTTGAGCGGGCCCAATTGCGGGCTCACGGCGAACAGTACGCCAATGACGACTAACGACGGCGGATATCGACCGCCGCCCATCACTTTACGGCGAGTGGGCCGCCCTCCGCGCTAACGCACGGCGGCCGGATCCCGGCTCGCTCGCCGCTTATGAACCAGCGCCGCCCGGCGTGGTTCGCAGGAGGTGTGTATGAGCGAGAACGGGAAAAAAGTGGTGGAGATCCCCACGGTTATCACGGTTCGCCAGTTGGCCGACCTGGTGAAGGCCAGCCCGATTGAAATCATCAAGCAGTTGATGAGCAACGGGGTCATGGCCAATATCAATCAACAGCTGGATTATGACACCGCCGCGATTGTCATCCAGGAGCTTGGATTCGAGGCCAAGCCTGAACCTCTGCCCATCACCGAAGAAGAAAAGCGAGAAGAAGCCACCCCCGCCCCGGCCTGGCGCAAGGTGATTGAGGCCGAAGACGTCAAGAACCTGGTGACGCGCTCGCCCGTGGTAACGATCCTGGGGCACGTCGACCACGGCAAGACCTCGCTGCTGGATGCCATCCGCAAGACCAGCGTGGCCGCCGGTGAGGCCGGCGGCATTACCCAGCACGTGGCCGCATATCAGGTGCAGCACAATGGCCGGCGGATCACGTTCCTGGACACGCCCGGCCACGAAGCCTTCACCGCCATGCGCATGCGCGGCGCGCAAGCCACCGACATCGCCATCCTGGTGGTGGCCGCCGACGACGGCGTGATGCCCCAGACGCGCGAGGCCTACGCCCACGCCAAGGCGGCGCGCGTGCCGATCATCGTGGCGCTCAACAAGATCGACAAGCCGAACGCCAATATCGACCGCGTCAAGCAGCAGTTGGCCGAAATCGGGCTGGCGCCGGATGAGTGGGGCGGCAAGACCATCGTGGTGCCGGTCTCGGCCCGACAGAAAACGGGCATCGATGACCTGCTGGAGGCCATCCTGCTGGTGGCGGATGACACGGTCATCAAGGCCAACCCCACCGGCCAGGCGGCCGGCACCGTCATTGAGGCCGAGCTGGAAAAGGCCCGCGGCGTGATTGCCACGCTGCTGGTGCAGAACGGCACCCTGCACGCCGGGGATATCCTGGTGGCCGGCATGTCCAGCGGCAAAATCCGCGCCATGTTCGACGATCACGGCAAGCCCATCAAGGAAGCGGCGCCGTCCACCCCGGTGGCGGTGCTGGGCCTGTCAGATGTGCCCCACCCCGGCGACCTGTTCCGCGTGGTGCTCACCGACCGCGAGGCGCGCGTCATCGTCGGCCAGCGCAAGATGGACCAGAAGGCGGCGGACGCCAAGCCCGACAAGAGCATGACGCTGGACCAGGTCTTCGCCAAGTTCCAGGCCGGCGAAGCCAAGGAGCTTAATCTGATCGTCAAGGCTGACGTGCAGGGCTCGTTGGAGCCCATTGTCAACCAGCTGGAAAAGCTGTCCGTCACAGCCGGCCCGCAGGTGAGAGTGCTGTACGCCGAAACCGGCAATGTGACCGAGAACGACGTCATGCTGGCCTCGGCCTCAAACGCCATCGTCATCGGCTTTTCGGTTGTGGTGGATGCGGCGGCCCTGCGCGTGGCCGAGACCAACGGCGTCTCGATCCGGCAGTACGACGTCATCTATCGCGTGACCGAGGATATCGAGAAGGCGCTCAAGGGCCTGCTCGAGCCGGAATACAAGCAGGTGGTCATGGGCCGGGCCGAGGTGCGCGCCGTGTTCAAGATCGGCAAGCTGGGCAACATTGCCGGCTGCATCGTGCGCGAAGGCGAAATCAAGCGTAACGCCAAGGTGCATGTCGTGCGCCAGGGCAAGCCGGAGTTCGAGGGCGACATCTCGTCACTGAAGCACGAGAAGGAAGACGTCAAGGACGTGCAGAAGGGCTTTGAGTGCGGCATTGGCCTTAAGGAATTTGACGGCTTCAAGGTGGGCGACTTGCTGGAAGCCTTTACGACCGAGCGGGTGAACTAGCGGCATGCCCACGCCGATCCGGCAGAAGCGGGTGGCCGACCGCTTGCTGCAAGAAATTTCGAGCCTGCTGCTGGGCATGAACGACCCGCGGCTGAGTTTGGTCACGGTGACGGTCGTCAACATCGACCGCGAGCTGGAGCACGCCAATGTGTTCGTCTCCACCGTGGGCGACGAGGCCCGCCGCAAGGAAGTGATGCTGGTGCTCAACGGCGCCAAAGGCTACATCCGGCGCGAAGTGTCGCACCGGGTGCAGCTGCGGCGCGCGCCAGACTTGCTTTTTCACTGGGATCCGTCGCCTGAAAAGGCCGAGTATATCTCGCAAATCCTGGACGAGCTGAAGTCCGGCGGGCCGGCCGCACCGAGCGCCGCTGTCCCGCCGGAACCGAAGCCTGAAACTCCCAACGATGACCAGGCCTGAACTGGAGGCGGCCCGCGCCGCGCTGGCCGGCGCGCAGCGTGTGCTGGTGATTACGCACATCAACCCCGATGGCGATGCCATCGGCTCCCTGCTGGGCTTTGGGCTGGCCGCGCGCGCCGCGGGCAAGGAAGTGGTCATGGCCTGCGCGGATCAGCCGCCGGATATGTTCCGCTTTCTGACCGCTTGCGACGAGATCACCGCCAAACCGCAGGGAACGTTTGACCTGGTGGTGGTCGTGGACGTCTCGGAAGCGGCGCGCATGGGCGCGGTGGGCGCCGCGCTGGGGCGGATGCCGGACCTGGTGTTTGACCACCACTACACCAATCCCGGCTTCGCCCGGCTGAACTTCATCGACGCCAGCGCCGCCTCCACGGCCGAGCTGCTGACTGAGCTGCTGCCGGACCTTGGGCTGGCGCTCTCACAGCCGGTGGCCGAATGTTTGCTAACCGGCCTGGTGAGCGACACGTTGGGCTTCCGCACCTCCAACACTTCGCCCAAAACGCTGGCCCTGGCGCAGCAGTTGATGCAGGCCGGGGCCGTACTGCACGAGATATACGACCGCTCGCTCTACAAGCGCACCTTCACCGCCGTGCGGTTGTGGGCCGAAGGGCTGGCGCGCATGGAGATGAAGCAGCGCATGGTGTGGGCGCGCCTGCCGCTGGAAGCCCGAGCGGCCTCCGGCTACCAGGGCCTGGGCGACGCCGACCTGATCAATGTGCTGACCTCCGTGCGCGAAGCGGACGTGGCCTTGATCTTTGTCGAGCGGACTGACGGCAAGGTGAAAGTGAGCTGGCGGTCGCTGCCCGGCATCAACGTGGCCGAGGTGGCGGCGCAGTTTGGGGGCGGGGGGCACGCGGCGGCGGCCGGGGCGGAAATCGCCGGCACCGTGGCCGAGGTGGAGGCACGGGTGCTGGCCGCCACCCGCCTGGCCATGAACGCGGCCACCCCGGCCTAGATGGAACCCGCGCCAGCTTGGGGGCTGATCCTGCTCGACAAGCCCTCCGGCCCGACCTCGCACGACATGGTCTACGCCGTGCGCCGCGGCGCGGGCGAAAAGCGCGTCGGTCACGCCGGCACGCTCGACCCGCTGGCCACTGGGCTGCTGGTGATGTGCTTGGGCCCCGCCACCCGCTTGAGCGAATATCTATCCGGCAAGGACAAGCGCTACACCGCCCGTCTGCGGCTGGGGCAAGCTACCAACACGTATGACGCGCAGGGCGAGGTCACTTCGACCAGCGACCTGATCCCTGACCAGGACGCGGTCGACGCGGCCCTGGCGGGTTTCCGCGGCTCGCAGCAGCAGGTGCCGCCGGCTTTTTCCGCCATCAAGCGCGGCGGGCAAAAGGCGTATGATCTGGCGCGGCGCGGCGAGACAGTGGTGCTTGACGCGCGGCCAGTTGTTTTCTTTAGCATTGAGCTGATGGAATGGCAGCCGCTGGAGCTGGTGCTGGATGTGCATTGTTCAGCCGGCACCTACATCCGCTCGCTGGCGCATGATCTGGGCCAGCGTCTGGGCTGCGGCGCGCATCTCAGCGGCCTGCGCCGCACGGCCTCCGGCACATTAAGTGTGGACCAGGCTGTGCCGCTGGATCGGCTGCAAGCGGCGTTCGCAGCCGGGGATTGGCGGCAGTTTCTGCATCCCGCCGCTGAGGCCCTGGCCGATTGGCCCATGGTTGCTCTGACGGAAGATGAAACCGCCCGCGTCCTGCGCGGGCAATTTGTGCCGTTCGAGAGCGCCATGCCAGGCCTGGCGCCCCAGCAACTGGGCCGGGCGTATAATGCCGCCGGCGAGTTCATCGCCGTCGTGCGCGCCGACCTGTCGGCCGGCGTGTGGCGGCCCGACAAAGTTTTCACCCCTGATTGACCTATGCGACACGTCACCTCCCTGGAAGAACTCAACCTCACTCAGCCCAGCGCCCTGACCATTGGCGCGTTTGATGGCGTCCACCGCGGCCACCAGGCCCTGATCGGCCAGATGGTTAATGAGGCGCACGCCAACGGCCGCGCGGCGGTGGTGCTGACCTTTTTCCCGCACCCATCAGTGGTGCTGCGCGGGCGCCGGCCCTCGTTTTACCTGTCCAGCCCGGATGAGAAGGCCGAATATCTGGCCGGGCTGGGCGTGGACGCCATGGTCACCCATCCCTTCAACCTGGCTGTGTCTGAAATTCGCGCGGCCGAATTTGTCGACCGGCTGGTGACCTTCGCCCGGCTGGACGAGTTGTGGTGCGGCGCTGATTTTGCGTTGGGGCACAACCGCGAAGGCACGGTCGAGTACTTGCAAGCCGCCGGCGCGCAGCAGGGTTTTCGCATTCGGATCATGGCGCCCGTGCTGTTTGATGGCGAGGCCATCTCCAGCACTCGCATCCGCCAGACGCTGCGCGATGGGGCGGTGGAGCAGGCGGCGCGCTACCTGGGCCGGCCCTTTCGCCTGGCCGGGCAGGTGGTGGAAGGCGCCAAGCGCGGCCGGCTGTTGGGCATCCCCACCGCCAACCTGGCCATCAGCGACGAGCGCGCCACGCCGGCAGTGGGCGTGTACGCCTGCCGGGCGCTGGCGCCGGGCTGGCAGGGGCAGGCCGTCGTCAACATCGGCTTCCGGCCCACCTTCGAGGGCGGCGAGGCACGCCCGACCATTGAAGCGCACCTGCTGGATTTTTCCGGCGACCTGTACGGCCAGACCGTCGCTCTGGACTTCATGGCCCGGCTGCGGTCGGAGATCAAGTTCCCCGGTGTGGAGGCGCTGCTGGCGCAAATCCAGCGCGACATTGTGTCCGCCCGCGCGATGCTCAGTCAATAGAGCCGATGAATAGCCGAATGAGAGGCTGTGGCCCGACCCCAAAGGGGGTCGGGCCACA
>JAYTFQ010000092.1:0-5469 GCA_043734225.1 Anaerolineales bacterium
TCTGGCCACGGCATCTTATTCGGCCCAAACATCCATGATTTCCCGGCCTACAGCCGCCAGGGGCGGGTCCGCGCCACACGGCTGGGCCGTTACAAGCAAAGCCGCTATGACTGCCCGAATGAGTGGTGATATCCGCTTTTGGTTTCCCAGGGCTAGGGCACTTGCAGCGCGATAATGTCGTGGACGTTGAAGTAGAACAGCGTCCCGTTAGCAACCACCGGCTCGGTGTTTTGCGGCGGGGTGTAGGCGCTGGCGGCGAAGGGATGCTCCAGTTCGTTCTGGATTTTCCAAACCACAGCGCCCGTCGCCGCATCCAACGCGTTCAAGTTGCCGTCGTCGCTGCCCATATAAATGCGCCCACCGCCCACCGCCGGTCGGCGCTCAACGCCCCGTCCCAACTGCGTCAGCCAGCGCTGCGTGCCGCTGGCGGCCTCCAGCGCGTAGAAACGGCCCTGACCGTCGCCCAAATAGAGCGTGTCGCCGGCCAGCAGCGGCGGGGAGGGCGCGTCGTCGTTGAACTGGAATTTCCAATCGATCTTGCCGGTGGCGCCATCCAGCGCCCAGGCCGTGCCGTCCTTGGTATTGGCATACACCCGCCCGCCGCCGGCCGCCAGGACTTCGGCCGCCGCGCCGCCTAGCTCCGCCGCCCACAATCGCGCGCCGGTGGCAGTGTCCAGCGCCACTATGTCGGTCGTGAAACGGTCGGAGCCGGCCGCGGCTGCATGGTCGATGGGCACGAAAACTCGGCTGCCCTCAAACGCCGGGTCGCCGGCCAGGGCCGTGCCCGTGAATGGCGCTTGCCATTTGATTTGTCCAGTGGCGGCATCGGCGGCGGTCAACTGCCGCCCGCCCGGCCCGGTCTCGCTCTCGAAATAGGCGACCCCATCATTCGCCTGCGGCTGATAGAAGAACAGGGCATCGGCGGCCGAGGAAAGCAACTGGGCCCAAACTTGCTGCCCGGTGTGCAGGTCGAGGCCCAGCGCGCTGGTCCGGCTCTTGCCCAGTTCGGTGACCGTTGCGCTGGCCACCAGCACCACCCCGTTGGCTACCGCCAGGGGCCGGTCCCCCAGGTTCACCAGGCCCAACGCGTGGTTCCATTTCTGCTGGCCGTTGGCGGCATCCAGGGCGACCACCTGATCTTGCTCAGTTACGTATACCAGAAGCCCATCAGCCAGCGCCGGGGGTGTAATGACCGACGAACCGGCCGGCGCGCGCCAACGCACCGGCGCCGGCAGCGTTGGCACCGGCGTGCCCACCGGCCCGCCGCTCAACGTGTTGCACGCCAGGCTCACGGCCGCCCAGGCGACCAGCAAGAGCTGCGCCCGCAGCCCATGCTGGCACCCTAACGCTCGGCTGGGCCACACGTTCACAGTCGGCATGTCACCTCTAGGGAATGGACAGCGCCACCAGCTCCGAGCCGTTGAAATAGTACAGCACGCCCACGCCAGCCACCGGCTGCGTGTTGAGCGGCGGGGTGAACCCACTGGGCCAGGATTGATGATACGGGTTGCGGGTCGTCCAGAGCGTACTGCCATGCGCGGCATCGATCGCCACCAGCAAACCGTTGCCCAGGCCCAGGTAGAGCCGGCCGCTGCTCTCGGCCGGCCGTTGCGAGCCGAAGGCGTCAAGGGACACCTTCCACAGCTGGCCGCCCGTTGCGGCATCCAGCGCAAATAGATCGCTTTCAGTGTCGCCGAAGTAAAGCGTTGTGCCGGCCAGCGTCACCGGGCTGGTGTTGAAATTGTACGGGCTGCCATTTCTGAAATGCACCTTCCACACAACCGCGCCGGAAGTTTCATCAAGAGCCCAGAACCAGCCGTCTTCCGTGGGCGCGTAGACCCGGCCCAGGCCGGCGGCCAAAATGGGCGCCGTCCGAGCGCTCAAGGGCACACTCCAGCGCAATGCGCCCGTAGAGGCGTCGAGCGCCAGGAGGTCTTGCGCGTAGGGCTGGTCGGTGGCCGTGGGATGGTCTTTCGTGATAAAGAGCAAGCCGTTATCAATGAGCGCCTCGCTGACCAGCACCGTGCCGGTCAGTGGCAGTTGCCAACGCAGCGCGCCCGTGTCGGGCTCAACCGCGTCGAGCAGCGCATTGCCGGGCGCGGCTGGGGCCTGGAAATACAGCAGCCCGCCGCCGGCCACGGGCGCCGAAAAAGTAGATGTGACGGCCGAGCTCGGCGATAGTTCCCAGCCGGTCTGGCCGGTGTGCAGGTCAAGGGCCAATACGCGCGCGCCAGCCGTGCCCGCGCCATCGACATAGGTCTCGTTGATAAACACGCGGCTGCCAACCACGGCCAGCGGACGCGTCAGGTCGCTGGATTGGCCGAGCACATGGCGCCATTTCTGCGCGCCGGTGGCAGCATCCCGTGCAACCACGGTCTTGGCATCTTCCACGTAAACCAGCAGACCGTCGGCCAGCGCCGGCGGCGAAACCAGCTGTATCCCTTGAGGCAAGGTCTGCCGCCACTGCACCGGCACGGGCAGCGTGGGCGCGGCTGGCGCGCCTCCCAGAGTTACACACGCCAAACTGGCGACCGCCAGCAACGAAATCACGATTCTTGTTCGCAAGCGGGCTTGCCCCTTGACGACGCCGATGAGCGAGCCCGCTTGCGAGAATCTATTCGGATTGATCAAGGGTCAGCCTATTAGCCAGCAGGATGGGCACAGCCATGATCAGCACCACCAACAGCGCCACCACGTTCGTCAGCGGCCGGTCGCGCGGCTTGGTCAGTTGGCTGAAGATCCAGATCGGCAAGGTGGCCTGCTGGCCGGCGGTGAAAGTTGTGACGATGATCTCGTCGAACGACAGCGCAAAGGCCAGCATGCCGCCGGCCAGCAGCGCCGTGCTGATATTCGGCAGCACCACGTAGCGGAACGTCTCAAAGGTATTAGCGCCCAGGTCCATGGAGGCTTCCAGCAGCGAGCCGCTGGTGCGCCGCAGCCGGGCAATCACATTGTTATAGACTGTCACAATGCAAAATGTGGCATGGCCGAGGACGATGGTCCACACATTGAACGGGATGCCCAGCAGCCCAATGCTGGAGCGCAGCGCGATACCGGTGACAATGCCCGGCAGGGCGATCGGCAGCACTACCAAAAATGACACCGCCTCGCGCCCAAAGAAGCGCGTGTTCGCCACCGCCAGCGCCGCCATGGTGCCCAGCACCAGCGCCAGCAAGGTGGCGCCGATAGCGACCTGCAGCGACAGCCCCAGCGCCGCGAACAGGTCGCCGCGCGTCGTGGCCAGCGCGAACCAGCGCGTGGTCAGGCCGGGCAGCGGGAAGCTAAAGGTGTGCTCGTCGGTTGTAAAGGCGTACATCAAGATCACCACGAACGGCAGGTTGAGGAACAGCAGACCGGCCGCGGCGGCCACGCCCAGCAGCCACGGCGTGCGCGCCCGCGCGGTCGGGGCGTTCAACGGAACGCCCCGACTAGAGCGCATCGAAGGCTCCAGCCTTGCGCGCCAGCGTCAAATAGAGGGCCATGATCAAGATCGGCACCAGGGTGAAAGCCGCCGCCAGCGGTATATTGCCGGAGGTGCCCTGGTAGACGTATACCGCCCGGCCCAGAAAAAAACTGGAATTGCCGAAAACCTGGGGAATGATGTAATCGCCCAAAGTCAACGAGAAAGTAAAAATTGATCCGGCCACCACCCCCGGCATCACCAGCGGCAGCACCACATGCCGGAAAGTGGCCAGTGGCCGCGCGCCCAGGTCGCCAGATGCCTCCAGCAGCGACCGCGGCAGGCGCTCCAGCGAGGCCTGGATCGGCAGGACCATGTACGGCAGCCACACATACAGGAACACCAGGAACACGCCGATGAACGAGGTTGACAGCGACGGGCCGCCCACCACCGGCGTTTGCAGCAGCGCGTTCAGCGCGAAATCCAGCCCCAGCGCGTGGATGAACCAGCCCAGGATGCCTTCCTTGGCCAGGATGATCTCCCAGGCATACACACGCACCAGGTAGTTCGACCACAGCGGCAGCAGCACTGCCAGGTACAGCAGCCCCTTGCGCCGCGGCGAGGCGTAGCGGGCCATGTAATACGCCAGCGGGAATGCCACCAGCGCCGCGGCCAGCGTCACCGCCGTGGCCATGCCCGCCGTGCGCGCCACAATGCGATAGTTTTCGGTTTCGCTCAGCAGATCGGCATAGGTGGCCAGCGTCAACTGGCGGATGACCTTGCCGCTGAAGCTGTCCAAGTGATACAGGCTCTGCAGCACCAGGCCGGCCAGCGAGCCCAAATACACCACCGCCAGCCAGACCAGCGGCGGTCCCAGCAACGCGGCCAGCGCCAGCCGCGGCCGAACATAGAAAAAGTTGGCCAACCGGCCCAGCCGCGAGCGCGGTGCCAGAGCGCTGTCGGGCCGCGGCGCGGTCACCGTCGCCATGGCCTAGCCGCCCCCCGCGGCCACCGGGCTGGCAAATTGCCGCTCCCAGATCAGCTTCACCGGCCGGCCCTGCGCCGCCAACGCGTCCATCGACGTGCTGCGCAGGTTCTGCTCCACCACCGCCAGTTCGCCGCCGCCGTCCAGGTCCACCTGGTAACGCGTGACCATGCCCAGATAAACCACCGCGCGAATACGCCCCGCCACGCCAAAGCAGCCATCCGGCACGGCCGCGCCCGGTTCGGCCAAATGAATTTTCTCTGGCCGCACTGAGAACATGGCCGGCGAGCCGTTGATGGTTTGCGCCATCGGCCCGCTGATCAGATTTGAAACACCCACAAAGCCGGCCACGAAAGCCGAGTTGGGCCGCTCATACACCTCGGCCGGGGTGCCCACCTGCTCGATCCGCCCGCGATTGAACACCGCGATCCGGTCGCTCATGGTCAGGGCCTCTTCCTGGTCGTGGGTGACGAAGACGAAGGTGATGCCGATGCGCTTTTGAATTGCCTTCAGCTCAATCTGCATCTGCTGGCGCAGTTTCAGGTCCAGCGCGCCCAGCGGCTCGTCCAGCAGCAGCACGCGCGGGTGGTTCACCAGCGCCCGGGCCAGCGCCACGCGCTGGCGCTGGCCGCCGGAAAGTTGCGAAGGGCGCCGTCCGGCCAGCCCCGGCAGCTGCACCAACTCCAGCATCTCTTCCATCTGCCGCTGGCGCTCGGCCTTGGCCACTTTCTTAATCATCAGCCCATAGGCCACATTCTCGCCGACCGTCATGTGCGGGAACAAGGCATAGTCCTGAAAGACCGTGTTCACGTCGCGCTCGTACGGCGGCAGGCCGCTCACTTCGCGCCCATGCAACTGCAGGCTGCCGCTGCTGGGCGTATCGAAGCCGGCAATCATGCGCAGGCAGGTAGTTTTGCCCGAGCCCGAGGGCCCGAGCATGGTGAAAAACTCGCCGTCGAGGATGTCCAGGTCAACGCGGTCAACCGCCTTGACTTCGCCGAAATGCCGGCTGACGGTGCTAAAACGAACCGCGGGGATCATGAGGAAAGTTCCGCGCGGCGTTGGGACGTTCCGTTGAACGTCC
>JAYTFQ010000093.1:0-2656 GCA_043734225.1 Anaerolineales bacterium
AGGGCGGCGCCACTAGCGGCCAGGATGGCCCACAGGCGGCCCCGGGCTACAACTGGATGAGCGACCGATGGTGCGGCGCGCGTGCCCAGGCGTGCGCCAAGGCCGACCGCAGCTAAGGAATGCTGTAACTCGTCAGCGTGGTCGTGGAGGCAACAGTGCCATACTTGCTCTCAATTTGCACTGGCCCCACGCCGCGCGCCATGATGTATGTGCTGGCAATCGGATAGGACAGCGCGCCGGCGCCTGTAGCCGAAAAGCTGGAGGTGCCGGTGGTTTCGATGTGCAGCGCATCCAGGGTCTTGCCGAGCACATCGTGCGGCTCGATGCCAACCAGGGTGAAATGCTGTGTCTGGGTGTTTGAGAATGAGGTGCCGCTGCTACTATCAGTTCCCTGCAGGGTGTAAGCGTTGTCCCAGGCGGCTCCAGGCACCAGCTTGTCCGCCTGCGGCAGCCAGGTGCCGGAATGATTGGTCAGGTTGAAGCTGACCGTTCCGCTCGAACCGTTCAGGCTGGAGAAGTCGTAAGACACCAGGCCATCCGGCGTGCAGTGCCAGTGATAGGTGCCGGTGAGGTCCGTGGTCTTGAAGACCATGACGGAGTCGGCGGTGGTCGTGTCGCCGGTTACCCCGGTGACGGTCCAGGTGACGGCGCCATTGTCGGTGGCGAAGGTCCAGGTGGCGCCAGTGCGCATGGGGAAATAAGGATTGTCGCAGGCGGTCTGGCCGGTGACGGCGGAACCCCCGCTGCCCTGGGTGGCCGCGGCCACAGTGCTGGCCGGGGCCACAGTACTGACCGGGCCCGAGGTGCTGTTGGAACTGGGCGTGCCATTGGGCGCCGGGGTGCCGGTGGCGCTGGCCGCGGCGGTGACATTGGCGGCCGGCGTGCCGGCCACAACGACATTTTGGGTGCCCACCGCGGCCGCGGCGGTGGCAAGCACTTTGGTGACCGTGGTGGATTGGTTGTCCTGCACAAATTGCTGGATGGAAACCAGCACTTCCTTCAATTGTTCTTTGTTGTCGGCCTTAATGTAATTGCCGCCGGAGGCATCGACCAGGCCCTTGATGGCGCTGCCGTCGTCATCGGTTACCTGATAGCCAACAACAAACAGCTTGAGATCGATGCCGGCCTTTTGGGCCTCGGCGGCCATGAGCGCGCCGGCCTGCGGGTTGCACGAATCGGCGCCGCCGGTGACCACCACCAGGGTGTGCTTGCCTTTGAGCGCGCCCAGATCGCGAATGGCGGAGAGCATGGCCTGGCCCATGGCGGCATCGGCGTTGACGCCGTGGGTGATGGAAAGCAGATGGGTGGAGATTTGCGTCTGATTGGCGAGCGCCAGGGGCACCAGCAGGTCGGTGTCGCTGCAGGCAGCGGGCTGGGCGCCGCTGCCGAACACGCGCAGCCCGGCTGTCACGGCCGGGTCGGAGGGACGCACGATCTCGGCCAGCACGCCGCGGGCCACGTTCAGTCGCGTGTCGTTTTCGCCGGCAGCCGGCTGTGCCATGCGCTGAGTGGCGTCCAGGATATATTCCACGGAGGGCACGCTGGTGGTTGCCGCCGTGCGCCGGGTGGTGAAGAGATAATAGCCTCCCAGACTGGCCGCGCACAAAAAGCACAGGCCGAGCACCACGCAGCCGCCCGCAATCCACGGCACAAGGTTGCGCTTGCGGGCAGGGGCGGCCGGATTGGGTTGAAACGCCAGGGACATTGCGACACCTCTGAGCGAGACAGATTGAGTGCGATTTGAAGTGTAACGGGGCGCAGAGGTTTGGGCAAGAGGCGGACGGGCCAACAGAGGCGGCCGGGCCAGTGAAAAATGCCGATTAGAATTGGAACACTTGCTCTACTCGCGCTATAATCCGGCCGAACTATGACAAACACCCCGCAGCCCATGCCCGCCGACGCCGAACGCCGGCTAAGCGCTTCGATAGAGCATTGGAAGCGCAGTCTGCTGGATTTAACGCACCGCAACCGCGCGCTGAATTTCAAGCCGGCGCGCGTGTCCACGATTGTGATCGTGGACGAGCAGCCGGCTGAAGTATTTCGCCAACTGTGCTTGGCCCGCGGCAGCCTGAAGTTCAAGCCAGCGCCCGAGCCAGACACCAGCGGCGCGCCCGCGAGCGGTGGGCCAGTGGCGGGAGCGGCCGGCGACCAACCGAGCAGCGGCACGCCAGCAGCAGGGCCGGTGGTGGGATTCCCGGACCAGGGCGCGACCGCCCAGGCAGAACCGCGCGTTGCCGTCGTGCAAGCCGCAGCGCCCACGGACGCCACGGCCGCAGGCAGCACGCTGGCAGCACCTGGGCCAGAGACCACCCGCACACCCGTACCCGCGATGCCGGCGAACGCCGGCGCGGGCGCGACGAACGCGCCGGCCAACCCAGTCCCGGCGGCAGCGCCAAGCACGGCGCAGGCTGGCGCCGAAACGGCACTCAGTGAAACCGGCGCAGCAGCGGGGCCGGATGGCGCGCCAACCCCAAGGGCGCCCGTAAACACGGCACCGGCCGAGGCCGGACCGCCAACAGCCGCCCCAACGGACAACCTGGAAACGAACGACGCCGAGGAGGAGGCCCCAACCGATGTGGAGGCAGCCGCCAGCCAGGCAGTGGGCGCAGCGGCGGCCGACCTGCTGCTGGACGAGGCTGACAGCGGTCCGGCGCTG
>JAYTFQ010000094.1:0-6851 GCA_043734225.1 Anaerolineales bacterium
CCGCCAGACGATGGCTGAAACGCTGCTCATTTGCAAGCAGCCACAGGGCGGGTCCAGTGCCCATCAACGCCAGGAGCAGCCCGCAAACCAAGATCGCCACGGTTTCGTTTAGCATTGGCCCGTCGAGACCTTTAGGATCGGCGCAGCGCGTCGACTGCCGGCTGCGCGCCTACTGGTTTTGACCGTCACTGTTTTCCAAATCAAATGCGAACAGCGCAGCCCGAGTCAGGTTGAATTGCAGATAAACGGGCTGGTTGGCCAGGCGGGTGAAGGGTGCGGCGCATGTGATTGTGGCCGTCAGGTGATCGCCTTCAACCGGCGAACATTCACCTGGGCCAAATCCCGGCAGAGGCAAGCCGTTCGCGCCCAAAACAATCAAGTCGATCTGACCGCCGCGAGCCACGGCAGCATTCACGGATAGGCTGGATGCCTGAAAGGTCACCAGCGGCGTTCGCAATGTGCCCGGTTCGGCCCCGGCGGTTTGGGCCACGTAGCGGTCGCGGGGCGTCATGGCTAACCCGATCTGGCGATCGACAAAGACTTTGTGACCGTACTGATAGCCGCCGTAATACAAAAACACCGAGTCCCCGTCTTCCACGACGCTATTGATCCAGGCCACCGCATGTTCCCAGGATCCCACCTTGGGCGCCATCAAAAAGTAGGGATCGGTTTCGTAGTCGCGAAACCAGTTCTGCCCATCGTGGCTCCAGGCCAAAACGGTATAGCCAACGCCAAATACCGGGAACTGCCGGCCCATCAGCGGCGCATCGACTTTCGCCGGCGAGCCGGGAGCGGTAACGTCGTCGCGCAGCACGTCCAGCATGGCGATGTAGGCGTCGCCGCGATGAATAATATTGCTTAGACTATAAAACTCAGTCTGGCCCATATCGCGCGGGCCGGGCGCAAAAATGATCTGCGCGCCCTGTATTTGTTGAAGATCCGGGCTGCTGGAATAGGCAAACAGCCTGGTCGAGGTTGGATTCTGCGGCGTATTGTGATGCGTGAGGCCAGCCTGGTCCGTCCAGTCAAATGAACGGTTCCAACGGTGCAGCAGGGCAAAACCGCCGGTGCCAATATCCTTGAAGATGCGCCATATTTCGCCATAGGCCACGCGGGTGCCGATGTTCGGCGTGACTGGGTGCCAGTGCAGACTGTCCGGCGACGAAAGCAAAGTGATGAACCATTGAGGATTCGCGTCTCGAACCGTAATTGCCAGGTAGCGCTGAGCCGGGTCTGAAACGGCCGCGCCCTGGTCGAAAACGTCGGCCAGGGCAGCGCCGCGCGTGCCTGGCACTTCAACTCTGGGACGCTGCCAATGCAGGCCATCGGGCGAATCGATGCGCACTGAGAAGCGCTGCCCGCTCACAACGTCGTAAGTTGTATACCACATCCGAAACTGCCCCGTCTGCGGATCACGCAAGACGTTGGTCACAAAATCGAAATTATTGTCGCCATTACCGGTTTGCAGGCCCGAAATCAGCGGGTTCGAGACCAAACGCGCAGGCGGCAGAACGGTGCGCGTGATTTCGCTGCGATAGGCGATCAAATAGTCGTCAAGGAACAGATGCGGCCCGTTGGCTAGCAGCAGCGCCGCGCCAGCCTGCGTTGGCACGGGCGTGCTCGGGACGACTGGAAATGGACTGGGTGCGGCGGTTCCAGGTATCCGGACGCTAGGCTCAGGCGTAAAGAGGTCGGGATTCGAACTCACGTGCTGAGGCGTTTCGGTGAGCAAGGCCGGGGTGTTGTGTCCTGCCTGGCAGGCGCCTAGCAGCGCCGCACCAAGCAGTAGCAGCGCCAGATTAAATCGTATGTCCCCCGCCGGACGGCACGGGCCCGGCGCACTAGAGTTGAGTGGGGTCAATGTTCAGATAGATATCTTTGAGATCGGAGTATATGTCGAGCGCCTCGGTGCCAGGTTCGCGAGAGCCATTTCCGGACTGTTTGACGCCGCCAAAAGGCATGTGCGGCTCGCTGCCATAAGTGCCAGCGTTGACCACGGCTACGCCAGCCTGTACCTTGTGCGCATACTCCCAGGCCCGGTGAACACTGCGCGTGTGAATGCAGGCAGTCAGCCCGTAAGGCGAGTTGTTCGACAACGCCAGCGCCTCGGCAAAGTCGCGCACGCGATACAAGCAGGCCACAGGCCCGAATAGCTCCGTTGTCGATATGTCGTCTTGCGGGCCAACATTCTCCACCAGAGTCGGGGCCAGATAGTACCCGTGCTGGTGAGACGCATCCGCGAGCCGCTGGCCGCCGGTCAACACCACCGCCCCACGCGCGCGGGCACGCTCGATCGCATGCAGCATGTTTTCGAGCTGTTCCGCGTTTATGACTGGACCGAAGTCGTCCTGATCGCCCGCGCCAACCTTTAGCTGGGCCGTTCGCTCGATCAGCATTGTTCGAAAACGGTCGTAAATGGCGTCAAAGATGATAATCCGGCTGCCGGATGCGCAGCGTTGGCCGGCATTGCTGAAGGCAGACAGTAACACCCACTTCGCCGCGTTTTCGAGATCGGCGTCATCACACACGACCAGAGGGTTCTTGCCGCCCAGTTCCAGCGATACTTTCGCCAGGCGCTGTCCGGCCACGGCCGCAATCTGCCGTCCAACCCCGGTTGAACCAGTGAAACTGATGACGGCGACACCAGGGTGAGCGACCAGCGGCGCGCCAGCTTCATCTCCGTACCCCTGGATGATATTCAGCAGGCCGGGGGGCAGGCCGGCTTCATGGGCAATCTGGCCAAAAATCCAGGCGGTGGCCGGTGTATCCTCGGCGGCCTTCAGGATGGCGGCATTGCCACAAATCAGAGCCGGGAACACTTTCCAGGCCACGTTCGCAATAGGCGTGTTGGCGGCGATAATCAGCCCGGCCACGCCGACCGGCTGCCGAATGGTCATGGCAGACTTGTTGGCGGTGCCGCTGGTTGTGGTGCGGCCATACAGCCGCTGGCCTTCGCCGGCCATAAAAATGCCCAGTTCGATCGCGCCATCCGTTTCGCCCAGGGCAGCGGGGTAAGATTTTCCGGTCTCAAGCGCGACGATGCGCGCCACTTCTTCGCGGCGATCGCGCAGCCGCATCGCGATGGCATGCAGCACATGCCCGCGCCCCACGGGCGGCATGGCCGCCCAGGCCGGCTGCGCCGTTTGGGCCGACAATACCGCGGCATCAATGTCAGCGCTCAGCGAGCGGGCCACGTACCACAGCCGGCTGCCGGTGTCGGGATTGAGCTTTTCAAACCGGTCGGCTGATTTGGCCAGCAGTTGGCTTCCCTTGATCCAATTGGGAATTGTGTCGGGTGGCATTGTCATGATGAGAGGCTGATTCTCCGACAGCGACGAATCCGCTGCTGTTCAGGCGGCGGCATCAAGCGCCAGGCGCGTCAGCACGACCTGGCCGGTGTGAATGTACCACTTGCCGAGCTGACCCGGGTCCTGGTCCATGACAAACTGGTCGACGGCTTCCTTGAGCCCAACGCAGCTGGAAAAACCATAGTCATCAATGATGATGACACCATTCGGCACCAGGCGCGGCCAAAAGAACGCCAGGGCCTGGACCGTAGAGCGAAAGAGGTCTACATCGATGTGGACCAGGGCAAACTTGTTGTTGGCAATCGTTCCGCAGGTGTCGGCAAAAGCGCCGACATGCATTTCAACTTTGGGAAACTCGGTCAGGTAGAGCTGGACGGCTTCGGCGCTGGTATCCGCAAATAGCTTTTCGATGTGCGGGCCGTCGCGAGTCGGATCAATAATATTTGGATGGCCCGTGAACGTATCGAAGACATGGATTGGCGGGTCGCATGACCAGTGACGCAACGCGGCTGCCAAAAACCAGGCTGAACCGCCACGAAATGTTCCGACTTCGGCCACCGGATAGCCTAAGGGCCAGGTGTTCTGGACGGCCTGCCAGAGGGTGAGCAGCCGGTTGTAGTCGAGGAGGGTACGCCCCTGAGCAAGCACTTCGCGGGCAATTGGGCTAAAGCCGGCTTCTTCCCGAAAGTCATACAGCTTGTGCGCGCTGGGGACTAAATATCGCTTGGCCACCACCAGTTCAGGGCTACATCGGCCGATGAGCGCCACGGCCTGTTCAAGCTGCAAATTCAGCGCATCGTTCTCAGATAAAGCCGGTCCGGCTGGCTGGGCCGCTGTTGGGGCATGTTGCACGGGCAACCACTTCCGGACCAACTGCTTGCTCCATCGCCATAGTTTACGCATCGACGCCGGTATCATCTTGACCCCTTTGTTCTTGCACCAATACTTAAGCCGGTTCTGTCAAGCGTTGATTGCTCCATCCGGCCAGTGCGCACTACCAGGCCGTCCAGCCGCCGTCGATCACCACGTTGCTGCCGGTCATATAACTGGCGGCGTCCGAGAGCAAAAAGATAACCGCGCCATTGTATTCGTCCTCCTGCGCCATGCGGCCCAAAGGCACTTTGGCACAATAATTCTCCAGGAATTCAGGCTCCTGATTGTTGAAGACGCCGGCGAAGGTCAGGCTGTTGACGCGGACATTGCGGTTGGCCCAATAGGTTGCGAGATAGCGCGTCAAATTGAGCAGCGCCGATTTTGAAGCCGAGTAAGCCACCGGCTTGTAAAACTCTGCCCCGTTCTTGCGGCGATAGTCGTAGATGCGCTGATCGGGCGATACCAGGCCGTATATGGACGAAATATTGATAATCGAACCGCGCCCGGCGGCGGCCATCTGGCCCCCAATCACCTGGCAGCACAAGAAGACGCCCTTGGCGTTGACTTCCATGACTTTATCCCAGGAGCTTTCAGGATACGTTTCAAACGGCCCGTTTTCTTCGGCCGGGGCGTTGGGGGGGGCATCCAGGGCGGCGTTGTTAACTAACCCATGCGGCGCGCCCCACAGGGTCTCCACCTCGCGCATGGCCGCCTCAAGCGAGGCGCGCCGCGTGACATCCGCTGCAAAAAACCGCAGATGCGGGTCGGCGGCGCGTCCGCCAAAGCGTTCGGCCACCCGCTGGCTGGCCACGTCGTAATCGAGTATGGCCACGCGTGCGCCCCGATCGGCCAGGGCCAGGGCGAATTGCCTGCCGAGCTGCCCTAATCCGCCGGTGACGACGATAGTTTTGTCTTCGACGCTGAACAGGTCGGTCACGACTGGTCCTTACTGGGCCAATATTTCTTCGAACAGGTCGCACACTTCGCGCACGGCGCCGTATCCGCCGCGCGCCTCGGTTTGATAGCGGGCCAGGCGGATAACAGCCGGGTGCGCGTCGCGGACGACAATTGGGAAAGCCACCAATCGCAGACAGCCGGAATCGTTTTCATCATTGCCGACAAACGCTGCCTGGGCGGGACTGAACCCGCCTTCGGCCAAGACTTGCTCCAGAGCCGCGGGTTTGTTTTCGCAGCCCTGCAGGCAGCGGATCCCCAGCTTTCGACTGCGGGCAGTTACAACCGGGTTGACCTCAGTCGAGAGAATCACCGATTGAATCCCAAACCGGTCGAGCTTGCGCAGTCCCAAACCGTCGGCGCGCGAACAGCGCACAGCTTCACGGCCATCTTCAAACACATAAACCATGTTGTCGGTAAATACGCCGTCGAAGTCAAAGGCCACCAGCCGCACGGCGCGGATTAGTCCGCCCAAATCGGGGGACAAACTGCCTGGCTCAGGCGCCGTCATTCGGGGTCAGGTCTTCGAAGCGCAGGTTATCGTCTTCCGCCAGGGCCCGTGCAATTGTCCAACCGATGAACCTGTCAATTTCATATGGCGGCAGGCCGCTGTTGGGCGATTTGATGGCGATATCCGCGCGATTCAGAACGTGTCCGGCCGGCAGATCACGCGCGGCAACCAGTTTCTTCCCCATTTTTTGCAAGGGCGCCTCTTCGCTGGGCAGCCGCCGTTTGACGCCATCACCCAGTGCCACGCGGGCGCGCTGCAGGTCGCGCACCAGGCGCCGCAGGCCGGGTTGTTCCAGCGAAAAGGCGTGGTCAGTGCCTTTCATGGATCGGTTGAGGGTGAAATGTTTCTCGACAACCCGCGCGCCTAAAACATAACCCACCAGGGCCATCGCAATCCCATTATCGTGCGCGGAGAGGCCCACGACAACGTCTGGGAAATGTTCGCGATAAGTGGTAATCACCCGCAGATTAAGTTCCTCGAATGCGGCCGGGTAGCTGGCAGTGCACTGTAGCAAGCACAGTTGCGGATTAATTGGCGCCACGGCTGCATAGGCCCGCTCGACGTCTTCCAGGCTGCCGCCGCCAGTGCTGATGATCATTGGCTTGTTGAAGCCGGCCACATGTTTGAGCAAGGGAATATTGGTCAGGTCGCCGGAGGCCATTTTAAAGGCTGGCATATCCAGCTTGGCCAAAAAGTCCGCGCTGGCGAAGTCGAAGGCAGTCGCGAAGAGCGTCAGGCCCAGATCACGTGCATAACCCTGTAATTCTTGGTATTCCGTCCAGCCAAACTCCAGCGCTTCTCGATGCAGCCCGTAGGTTCGGCCAAAACTGTTCTCATGCTCATAAGGCCGGTCATACATTTCCCGTGTGTACAGGCTGCGATTGTCGCGTTTCTGCAGCTTGACAGCTTGCGCGCCGCATTCGTGCGCGGCTTTGATGAGCGCTTTGGCAATTTCCACCTGACCCTGGTGGTTATGGCCCAATTCCGCGATGACATAGCAATCACTATCGTCACCGATTTCAACTGAATTAATCGACATGCTCCTGGTCAAGTACGCAGCTCCTATGGACTCAAATGCGGCTGGCCGGCGACACGGCTACCGAGACGATCGCCTCGCTGGCCGGCCCAGTCGGCGACGAGGCTTCAAATTCCCAGTGCCCGTTGGGAATTAGCACTGCCGTATCATGCTTTTGTTCACCGGTGCC
>JAYTFQ010000095.1:0-2285 GCA_043734225.1 Anaerolineales bacterium
GTTTTTGCCTGCCTAATTCAGCCCAATTCCGTATGCTATAATCCCCCTCGTTCGGTCATGTTGGGGCGTGGTGCAATTGGCAGCACACCGGACTTTGGATCCGTGAATCCTGGTTCAAGTCCAGGCGCCCCAGCCAGTGTCCACAGCTGTTCGCCCTCTATGCGTTTCGCTCCACCCGAGCCTCCCTTAACGCCGGGCCTGCACTCACAGGGCCGGGCCGCGCGCGCATCGGTCGTATTGGTTGTAACATCCCCCTTCGAGGTTTATCTATGACAACGGTCACCCAACTCGCCGGCGTCGTCCTGGCCGCCGGCCAGGGCACCCGGCTCAAATCGTCCCGGCCCAAGATCCTTCACCCGCTCGGCGGGCGCGCGCTGGTCAGCTATTCCGTCGAGGCCATGTCCGCCGCCATCGCGCAGCACGCCGCTGCTGCCGTTGCCCCCGTGCTGGTGGTCGGCCCAGACGCGGCTGAGGTGCGCGCCGCCCTGGGCGAGCGCGCCCGCTACGCCGAGCAGCCCCAGCCGCTGGGCACCGGCGACGCCGTGCGCCATGCCCGCCCGCTGCTGGCCGGCCAGGCGGACGCGGTCGTCATCAGCTATGCCGACATGCCCCTCCTCCGCCCCGAGACCCTGCGCGCCCTGGTGGCCGCCCAGGCCAGCAACCCCGGCCCGCTCACTCTGCTCAGCCTCAACTCGCCCCAGCGCGGCGACTTTGGCCGCGTGCTGCGTGACGGCGCCGGCCGCGTGCAGGCCGTGGTCGAGGTCGCCGCCGCCACGCCCGAGCAACTGCGCCTCACCGAGGTCAACGTCGGCGCCTATTGCGTCGATGCCGCCTGGCTCTGGCCCGCGCTGGAGCGGCTGCCGCTCTCGCCCAAGGGCGAGTATTACCTCACTGACCTGGTCGGCCTGGCCGTCTCCGATGGCCTGGCCGTGGCCGCCGTCACCATCACCGATGAAGACGAAGTGATCGGCATCAACAACCGCGTGCAGTTGGCCCAGGCCGAGGCCGCGCTGCGCCAGCGCATCAACACCGCCTGGATGCTGGCCGGCGTCACCCTGGCCGACCCGGCCACCACCTACATCGAGCCCGGCGCCCAGCTTGGCCCGGACACCGTCGTGCTGCCCAACACCCACATCAACGCCGCCAGCCGCGTCGGCGCCGAGTGCGTCATTGGCCCCAACACCATCCTGCGCGACACCACCGTCGGCGACCGCTCGCGCGTGGAATGTTCCGTGCTGGAGGGCGCCTGGCTGGCCGAAGACGTCAGCGTTGGGCCGTTTGCCCGCCTGCGCCCGGGCGCCCGGCTGGAGCGCGGCGTGCACATGGGCAGCTTTGGCGAGATCAAGAACTCCACCCTCGGCCCGGATGTGCACATGGGCCACTTCAGCTACCTGGGCGACACCACCGTCGGCGCGCACGTCAACATTGGCGCCGGCGCCATCACCTGCAATTTCGATGGCGTGCACAAGAACAAGACCGTCATCGGCGAGCATGCCTTCATCGGCAGCGACACCATGCTGGTGGCGCCCGTCACCGTGGGCGCGGGCGCCCGCACCGGCGCCGGGGCCGTGGTCACCAAGAACGTCCCGCCAGATACGCTGGCCGTCGGCATGCCCGCCCGCGCGATCAAGAAATTGAAGTGAGATGATCAGCACCCCCTCCGGCCTGGTGGTCCTGCTGGTAGCGCTGGCCGGCAACGGCCTGCTGGCCGCCGCCCGTTCGGCCCTGGTCGGCGCCTCGCGCGCTCGCCTGGTCCATTTGTCTGAGAACCACACCGCCGGCGCCGCGCTGGCCTTGCGCGTCTCGGGCGACGCCACCTCGCTCATCGCCACCATCCGCCTGGCCCAAACCACCCTGCGCTTCCTGTCGGCCGGGTTGATCGCCGTGCTGTTCGAGCCGCCCTTGGCCGCACTCATCGCCGGCTGGCCCAACTTGGCGCCCGGCGCTGCCTCGCTGGCGCTGTTCGTGCTCATGCTGTTAGCGGCGCTGCTGGTGGTCTCCATCGGCGAGTTGCTGCCCGAGCGCTGGGTGCTCCGCCAGCCGGAGCAGTGGGCGCTGATCTTCGCGCCGCTGGTGGCCGCTCTGGAATGGGTGCTGTGGCCGCTGGTGCGCCTGGCGCTGTATGGCGCCTCGCTGGTGTCGCGCCCCCTGGCCGGCCACCCGCTGGCCTTCGTCACCGAAGCAGAAATCAAGACCATGGTGGATGCCGGCGAAGAGGGCGGGGTGATCGAGGAAGAAGAGAAGGAGATGATCAACGCCATCTTCGACATGGGCGACACCCTGGC
>JAYTFQ010000096.1:0-4087 GCA_043734225.1 Anaerolineales bacterium
CGAAAGAGCCTGGCCAAGGTGGGGAGCACAAGGCTGATTAGTTCGAGCATCGTCACAGGGTCGCCGATCTCGCCGGATTGAGTTTTGCCCTCCTACAGCTGGTCATTGGCGTGTTCTATGCGCGTACGCGGAACCTCATTGGCGCGAGCATCTTGCATAGCCTGAACGACTTCCTTGGCACCGCTCTTCCGCTAGCAGTGTTGCTGCTGACAAGGGGCCACTAGCCGGTCGAGAAAGCCCGCGACAGTTCACTTACGTTCAAGTAGATGACAGGGTCGCCGATCATGCGCGCCGAGATCTTCGTTGCTCTCCTGGGCGCGAGCAACTACACCTACGCCGAGGCGCTGCCGTCGCAAGCGCTGCCGCACTGGGACCGTTTTTCGCGGGCCCATCTGCCGGTTTGGGGCGATTGGACGTGGCATGGCCCGTGAAAGACGCGAGCACGAACTCGACCTGGTGATATGGTCCAGCCGTGCGCATTCCATTTATCAGGGGGCGCTTGGTGATTGGGCAAGACCGAGTCCAGTTCATTCAAACGACCAAGGGCGGCAGTGCGTTCTTGATCGCCGGCGGCATCTTCTGGTTCGCAGCCTCCATGAGCTCACTCGTGCTGCCGGTGGGCCAGGCGGTCAACGTGTACGTGTTCGGCGGATTTTCAGTTTTCGTCGTGGGATTCATAATTGCGCGGCTTCAGGGGGCGCGCATGTTTTCATCGCCCCAGTACGCCACGCTGGCGGCCATAGCTTCGATCATCACGCCATTCTGTTTTCCGGTTCTTCTCTTGGTGGCGCACGACGATCCGCAATTGCTGCCCTCCACTTTGACCATCATCGACGGAGCGCATCTAATGGTCTTCATGTGGCTCCACCTCGACTACACGTACTTTCTCGCGTCAGTCGCGAAGTTTTTCGTTGGGGCCATCTACATCTGGTCGGTGCACACACATGCGCTGCTGATCGTGGGGTTGGCCTCCGCACTGATCAGCACGATTGCAGCCGTGATGGTTTGGCGCAGCTCACGAGACCCGCTGGCTGGTTACCGGAGAGCTGGCGTCAAGGTGCAGGTTGTTCCGTTTGCACCAACCTGACGAAGTTTGCTTCACCGCCAATCCCAGTTCCTTCCCCACATTGGCCGCGTTAGCGATTCCAGGGTTCCAAAGCTACACCCTACTGGTCATCGCTGAGGCAGCCAGCTTGCGGGAAGCCTGGCAGCCGCACGTTGTCCAATGAATATAGATCGGCATCCGCGATTCCAAGTTCAGTTGATGCACACGATCGCCTGAGTGCCCCGTATTTGCTGCATCAACTTTGAACTCTCGGCGGGGTGGTGGACGCATCGGGCTGTACCGCGGCATGGCCACAGGTAGCTAGAAACGCGCCACCAAAGAACGATCATCTCGATGCCTGCATCGCGATCAAGCTGTAGATCACAACGTCCTGGATCGCATGGATAAACCAAGCCCAGAACAGGCCTCGCGTCTCGAGGATGCTCTTCCCCCAGAACCAGCCGACTAGGGTTGCCAAGACGGCACCAATGGGCCCGGAAGGATTGCCGAACCAGTGACCCACGCCGAACCTCACTGCGGTGAGCCACAGCGATTGCGCCGGCCCCAGAGCGGGACTCAGTCTGGCGAGAAGGACCGCGCGAAATATGAACTCTTCGTTGAATGCATTCACTACGGCGCCGAACAGAATGTGCGGGGCCAAGCTGGCGGCCTTGCGTAGCAGCGCCGGATCGGACCCTCGAGTGAGACCAACGTAGAGCGCAAGCGGCAAGGCGATGACCACGGCCAGAATCGGCCCGAGCCGCGTCCATGGCATCAGGCCAGTGACCAAGGTGGGTTGGCTGATGGCGTGGATGTTGCCGGCGACAACGAAGACATCGCGCAGGCCAAGGCCGGAGCCGACCAGGCTGAGCGCGAGTGCGGCCGTCGGAATCGTCTTAAGCATCTCTGCGGCGATGAAAGCAGCGCCCCCCGGCATGCCGCTGGCCACTGAGGCCCAGGCCTGGCTGGCTCGGACGGCGAAGGAGATCTGGTAGCCCACCTGGATGGCAAGGAGCGACCATACGAATCCACGCAGCGGCGTGATCGTCGGCCATGCCCAGGTCAGGGCTAGGATCACCACCAAACCTCCGATTTGAAAGAACAGCAACCTCCGGTCGGAACCCCCGCTCTTCAGTCCGGCGCGCAGGACGATTTCGGGCGTAATGCTGCCCAGCGCCAAGGTGGTCAGCCATGCAACTGCGAGCAGGACTGGATCTGAACCGGCGACATTGTGCTCAACCACGCCCGACCTGCCTCTCCCGCGCTCGCGCTCTCGCACCCGCCGTGCCGACAGGCTTCCGGCCCAACCTCAGTTGGGCCCGCTGCGACTCCTCGGCGTGCTTCAACTCGCCGTCCGCCCACACCACCATCGCCTCAGCGATCCTCGCGCCGAGCGATGCGGTCGCCCGCATGTAGGCGGCACCCTGAACGGTGCTGAGCCGAGTCAATATCGAATCGATCTCCTGGCGCCAGAGTTCATTGCCATCCCTGTATCTCCGCAACAGCTCGACAAGCGTCTGCGGCGGCATGCGATTCGCGAAGAAGACCTTGACCAGATAGGCGCTCCGGAAGTGGGTGCGTTCGGCATCCGGCACTTGCAACCAGGCATCGAAGGCCCGTTCGCCCGCCGGAGTCAGTGTGTAGACCCGCTTGTCCGGAAGGCTTTTCTGACGCACCTCGGTGCCATGGACGTAGCCGAGCTTCTCAAGCCGCTCGAGCTCTCGGTAAACCTGGCTCTTCGCGATCGTCCAGAAGTGAGCGATCGTTCGCTGCACGAGTTGGGCCACGTCGTACCGCGACATGGGCCGCCGTGTGAGCAAGCCGAGGATGGCGTAGGAGGTGGTCGGCAGCGGGCCGGGCACGGAGGCGAGTATAGTCCAAAGTGGACTAGGCCAGTTTGGACTATTAAAATCGGATTGTGGGAATGGGGGCGATAGGAATCCAATTCACTACTTTTCGTACTCACGCTAAGCACCCCCGTCCAGCGTGCCAGCCGGAGTTGAGGCGCCGAAAATCGCCATAAAGGCCCCGTCGTATGCCGGGGAAGCCGCCGCAGCGTGGACCGCAGGGCTCTTGGCTGCCACCAGCCTGCCCGCCATCTTCTGGCAAGAGGCCCTGCACCAGCGCGGATCGGCCTGGCCCCTGCTTGTTGGCGCCGCTGCTTCTGGACTGCTCCTGCTCGGCTCGTATTTGGCCCCTTCGCTGCGCCGACTTCGCCTCTTCGCGGCGGTGCTCCTGGTCCAGGCCGCCGGGTTCGCGGCGATCGGCCTGGTGGGCGCCCTGCCCGCCTATCGCGCCTGGGCGCTGGCGGTGCCGGCAGCCCTCAGCTTCGGCATCTCCAACTCGGCGAAGCTGGTCCCGGTTGGGCTCGCGGCTGCTCTGCTGGCGGCGTCAGGGAGGACCCGCGGCGAGCTGTACCTTCGGCTCGGCGACCTGCGAGCTCGGGCTCAGATTCCGCTGCCGGTGACCACCCGTACTACGACCTGGCCACGGCTCGGGATCATCGTGATCGTCTTGGTCGGCGTCTACCTGGTGGTCCATCTGGCCGTGACCCGGCACCCGAGCTCGGCGGCCGTGGCCACCCTACTCGCCTACTCTCCCGTGGTCATCGTCGCGGCCGCGGTGAACACCTTCTGCGAAGAGTTCCTGTTCAGGAACTCGCTGATCCCGTCTTTACTGCCGGCCCTGGGCAGACCCCAGGCGCTGTGGCTGACGAGCCTCCGCTTCGGCATCGGTCACTTCTACGGCAACCCCTCAGGGCTTCTCGGCGTGGTTGGCGCCACGATCTTCGGCTTCGTACTGGCACGGAGCATGATCGAGACGCGCGGGTCTGGCTGGGCCTGGATCATCCACTTCGCCGAGGACATAGTGATCTTCGCTCTCATCGCTCTCACTCCTCCAGCCCTGTGGTACCCGTAAAAGCGCATGGACCTGGTCACCCTGGCCCGCGCGACGATGGGACGATCACTCGGCGTCCCGGTGAAACTATCTGGTTGTCAAATCATGGGTCACAAACCGATCTGGTTACTACATGGACAGAAA
>JAYTFQ010000097.1:0-4099 GCA_043734225.1 Anaerolineales bacterium
CCCTGGCGGCGTGGAAATTGACTTAATTGGAGGGAATACTATGATTCTCCCTTGCGCCGTAGACATACAAGGCTGGTTTACAACGACATGATCAACGAAGCGAATCGTGAACTGGACCTGGCACTCATTTCAAACCAGTTTCTGGTAGACCCCTACCCTATCCTGCGCCGGCTGCAAACGGAGGCGCCAGTGGTGTGGAGCGATTCGGTGGGCGCCTGGATTGTCTCGCGCTACGACGATGTGCTGGTGACTTTCAAGGACGTGGCGCACTTTTCGAATGAGGGGCGGCTGGGGCGCGCGGTGGAATACCTGACACCCGAGCAGCGCGCCAACTTTAAGCCGTTTGAAAACCATTACGCCACCAAAAGCCTGATCCATTCCGACCCGCCGGACCACACGCGGCTGCGGGCGCTGGTGAACAAGGCCTTTACGCCGCGCGTGGTGGAAGGCATGCGCCCGCGCATCCAGGGGCTGGTGGACGAACTGCTGGACACGGCCCTGAGCGCCGGCCCAATCGACCTGATCCGCGACCTGGCCGCGCCGCTACCGACCATTGTCATCGCCGAGATCGTGGGCGTGCCGCGCGCCGACACCATGCGCTTCAAGCACTGGGCCGATGACATCCTGGGCTTCCAGGGCTTCAACCGGCCGCCGCTGGCGGCGCTGGAGCGGGCGCAGCGCGGGCTGGTGGATATGCGCGCCTATCTGGAGGCGCTCGTCGCCGAGCGGCGCCAGCAGCCGCGCGATGATCTGCTCAGCCGGCTGGTGGCAGCCGAAGCCGAGGGCGAGCGCCTGTCGGCCAGTGAACTGGTTTCGACCGTGGTGACGCTTCTGGTGGCCGGGCACGAGACGACCTTGAGCCTGATCGGCAATGGGCTGCTGGCGCTGCTGCAGCACCCGGACCAATTGGAGCAACTGCGGCAGGATCCGAGTTTGATGCCGGCCGCGATTGAGGAGATGCTGCGCTACGAGAGCCCCGTGGCGCGCCAGCCGCGGGCGATCATTCAAGACGTGACGCTGGGCGGGCAGACCCTACAGCAGGGGCAAATGGCCTTCCAGTTTCTGAACGCAGCCAATCGCGACCCAGCTTATTTCGTCGACCCCGACCGCTTCGATCTGCGCCGGGCGAATAACCGGCATGTGGCGTTCGGAAACGGCGTGCACTTCTGCGTGGGCGCGCCGCTGGCCCGGCTGGAAGGGCCAATCGCCATTGGGACGGTGCTGCGGCGCATGCCAAGGCTGCAACTGGCCGGCGAGGCGGAATGGGATGTGAGCAAGCCTAACTCGCGGCTGCTGCGGTCGCTGCCAGTCAACTAGCCGTCATTTTTCCAAGGCGCTCTGAAAAAAGCCGGCCAGATGCTGCTCATAGTCACCCGGTAATTTGTAGATGGCATCCGGGTGATGGTCGATGCCTTCCGGGAACCACGTGGTCAGATTGGCTCCGCTTTGGGCCGCAAGCTGCACCAGATCGCGCGAGTGATGGATATTAATGTATGGGTCACTGGCGCCATGCGCATCGAAAATCGGCCGCCCGGCAGCGCGGGTTATGGCGGCCTGAGGGCTATGCGCGTCCAAATTGACCTGCCCGACCACACGCGCCATGAAGATGCCCGGTTCCGCCAGAAACGTTGGGTAGCCGCTCCGAGTTAGCTCTTCACGGATCAACTGGCGCAAATCGAAGAACGGCGAATCCACGAAGAGGGCGGCCATGCGTGGCTCCTGCCCAAAAGCCACCATCGTCGTGCCCGCGCCAAGCGATGGGCCATAGACGCCGATCCGTTCCGGCGCGAAACCTTTGGCGGTCCGCAGCCAATCCCAGGCGCCCAGCACATCCTGATATTCTTTATTGCCCATCGCCGTGCGCCCATCATCCCGGTCGGACTGGCCGTGGTTGCGCAGATCGAACAGCAGGACGCTAAAACCGTGGCGATGCAGCATGCCGGCCGCTATTAAGACCGCGGCCTCACACTTGCAGGAGCTCCGCCCGTGGGCCAGCACAACGGCCGGCGCCGCCGCGTCGCCGGGTACATACCAACCCGCCAGCATCAGGCAGGTTTGCCGGCTGGGAAAGCGCACGATGGCATAGCTCGGCATGAGATAGGGCGTCGTGTCGAGACCGGCATAGGCCGGCTCGTACACCTGGAAATGGGCCGGGGTATTCAGCGCGTTCTGCGGGTTGCGCGCTACGGTCGACAACTGGTCGTACAACCGGTAGCCGGCGGCCAGATACGCGGCGACGAGTAGAACGATCAAAACTGAAGCCAGAACGGCCAGTTTCGTTGTCACTTGCAGATCTCCTGGAACAAAAGGTTTGGCCCATTACCTCAGACCAACCGCCATACCCGCGAGGCTCAGCTATTGCCACACGGTTCTAAAGACGAGCTCTAGAGTCCTCGCTACGCCCCTGACGAAGCATCGGTCTAACTGGCAAAGTCAACTATAGCCACCGTTGCCAGCGACGCCCCGAGCAGGTTTGTCCAGCTAAGGAGGCGCCTGGTCTACCCGCAGCAGCATAGTGGCGCGTTGCGCAAAGAAGTGAAACATGCCGGCCCCATCGAAGAATGCGCTGTCGACGTTGAAACCCAATAAGTGGTCGTAGCGTTTACCGGACTGCCCGTCAATGACCACAAACCACTGACTGCCAAGCTGAGCAGGATATGCCAGGTGTTTGCCGTCGGGGCTATACAGCGGCTGACCGACGCTATCATACTTTTCTAGTGCCTGGTCGTTTGCCATAACATATCGGGTCTGGCCGGCTTGGACCATATACGCCATCGAGCGCCCATCGGGTGAATAAACAGGCGTGCCGGTCCCATCGTAAGGTCCGCGCTGCTGTGAACCCAGTTCCAGGAAGTAGCGGCCCTTCAGCATGACCCCGTAGCTCAGTGATTGGCTGTCGCGGTTGAAGTGGAGCGTTCCGGCACCAATAAGGTCATACTCCGGCTGTTCGTGGCCGTCCACAACCACCAGCCACCGCTGGGCGCGCGCCGCCACAAAGGCCAGGTGCTGGCTGTCCGGGCTGAACAAGGGCAGTGTCGCGGCAGTCTGGTCGTAGTCCTGGCCCTCCTGCCCATCTCTGACCAATACCCAGCGTGACCCACGCCGTGCCATGAACGCATAGTGCTGGCTGTCGGGGCTAAAGGTCACATAGTCGGTCTTGTCGTAGAGTTGGCTGGCGGCGCCGTCCACCACCTGCCCCCATTGATTGCCGCGCCGAATAACATAGCTGAGTCGCCGGCCATCTGCACTAAAGACAATCGAGTCTGGGTCTATTTCATCGTAAGAACTTTCAGCCTGACCATCCAGCACCATGTGTGACTGACCACCAGCAACTGCGCGATAGGCCAGGTGATCGCCATCTGGGCTGAAAGACATGCCGCGGATCAGCACGTCATCAAAAGCTTCGCCGGGCTGCGAGTCCAGCACTGCAAACCAGCGGCGGTCTTTTTGGGCCGCATAGACCACATGCCGACTATCCGGACTGAATTTTGCTTTATCAACAGCGTCATAGGCCGGCCCACGCTGGCCATTCACAACCTCAAACTCCGACCCACTAACCCCGGCGAAATAGGCCAATTGTTGGCTGACCGAACTGAAAGTAAGGCTCTTCAGTCCAATACCGATGTATGGTCCTTGGACCAGGCCATCCTCTACTACCTCGAACCCGGCAGCCACTTTGGCTATATAAGCAACGTGCTGACTGTCGGGGCTAAATAGCGGCCCGCTCGTGCCATCGCGGGCGCCCAAATCGTCATACGGACCTTCGGTCTTGCCGTCCACAATCACCATGACGCATTGACCATACGGCACGGTGATCGCCATGCGTTGATTGTTTGGACTGATTGCGGAATTATCTCGCGACAGGGGCAATGACAAATCCGCCTGTGTGATCGTCGTTTCGGTGGTCGCACCATCAATGACGGGGGCCGGCAAAACCGGGGCAGTCGCACCGGACGGACAGGCGCTTTCCGTCTTGGGATCAGGCCGCGACGATAGCAATGCCAGCACACCCAGCGCAAGCGCAACCACAACCAACAGCCCCCCGCCCACCAGCGCGATGAAGATGAGGCAAGAAGACCGGCTGCGTCGCCGGCCGCTG
>JAYTFQ010000098.1:0-15473 GCA_043734225.1 Anaerolineales bacterium
GGCCGATCAGGCCCACGCGCTGGTCATGCTGAATTTCCCAGGCCAGGTCGCGAAAGATCGGGCGGGCGCCCAGGACCAGGCTGACATTGTTGAGACTGATAGCTATCATGACAACTCTCCAGAATAAAAAAAGCCGCAGGCAGGCCTGCGGCTTTTTGAGCACGAACGCGATGGTCCTAAGACCGGGCGGCAGGCGGAATCCAATAAGGCTGGAAGCGCTTGTAGCCGCGCATGCCAATGCAGAGCGTTGTCTGAGCCACGTGGAAAACGTATAACATATCGGCCAAATTATACCTCAAAGCGCAGATCTGCCACTTCTAGCCATTGCGGCTCGGCCAGCGGCTGTACGCCAAAGCCAAACTGTCCGGCCGCGGAGGCAATGGCGTATTGGTTGTCGATCCACAAAACAAAGCCCAGCGGGCCGGCGCTGGGGGCCGGCGCCCGCAGGCGTTCCCGGCCGTCCACGCGAAAACGCGCTTCGGCCGGCTTCCAATCGAGCTCGTAGGTATGCCACTGATCAAGCGCCACATCGGCCAGCGGGGCCTCGTGCGCGTTGATAAAGCGCCGCGCCAGATTCATAATGGGGCGGCCCAGGCCTGGGACGCGTGTCAATAGAATAGCCGCCAGCGCGCCCGACGCCAGCAGCGCGGCCGGCAAGCGCCCAGTGGTCAGGGTGGCGGCCTTCCAGCCGTGGCCTGGCACGCCCGGCACCAGGGCCATGTCGGATGGCGGTGATGCGTAAAAAAACCACACCACGCTCGGCGCCGACAGTACACTGCCGCTGACAGAGAACGGCTCGTTCCAAAATCCAAAGCCCAGCGTGCCGAGCGGGTCGGGCCGCGAGGCGCGCGCGCGCAAGCTCAGCCGCATGGGGGCGGCGCGCGTGAAGGGCCGGCGCCGCGGCAGCCGTCCGCCCAGGTCGTGATAATCATCTAGCTGGGCGTTTGTGTAGCGGCCGGCTGGGGTGGCCGGCACCACCAGACGCGCGCTGGCGCTGGCGCCGGCCGGGCGGTATTCCACCATTCCGCCATTGATTTCGAGTGCCGCCAGCATCGCGCGAGTATAACACTTGGACGGCCGTCTGATATAATTCTCGCATGAATAGTAACGGAGGTTGAATGGAGATTACCTGGTTCGGACATTCCTGCTTTCGCCTGGTCGAGCGCGGAATGGCCTCGGTTATAACGGACCCGTATGATGAGTCGCTGGGCTACCCGGCTTTGCGACTGAAAGCCGATATTGTCACAGTGAGCCACACGGCCCCCGGCCACAGCAACACCGAGGCGGTGAAGGGCGAGACGCGCGCGCTGATTGGACCGGGTGAATATGAAATTGGGGGCGTATTTATCACGGGCATACCGACCGCCATGGCTTCCAGCGAGCCAGCCAAGAACAAGAAGACTGGCCCCGAAGCCAAAACGAACACCGTGTTTGTCTTTGATTATGATGGGTTGACCATCTGCCACCTGGGCGATCTGGATCATGTGCCGACCCAGGCCCAGATTGAAGCGCTAGGCGCGGTGAATGTGGCGCTGGTGCCGGTGGGCGCGGGCGGTGGGCTGAATGCCTCGCAGGCCGCGGAGGTCATTTCGCTGCTGGAGCCGTCGATTGTCGTGCCCATGCACTATCGCACCGAAAGCGGTTCGCTCAGCCTGGATCCGGTCAGCAAGTTTCTCAAGGAAATGGGGCTCAGCGCCTCCGCGCCCGAGCCGGTCCTGAAAGTCACGCGCAGCAGCCTTCCGGATGAGACGCACGTGGTGCTGTTGGAACCCAGGACGGCTTAGGTGCGCGGGGAAAAGGTCGCGGCATGTCTGTAAAGCTGCTTATGACGTGGGACATCAAATCCGGGCGCGAGGCCGAGTTTTTTGAATTCCAGGTGCGCGAGTGGGTGCCCGGATTACAGAAGCTGGGTTTGGAGCCGACGGATGCCTGGTACACCATGTACGGCTCGTCGCCGCAGATCATGGTGGGCGGCACTGCCAAGAATCTAAAATCGATGAACGTGATTCTTGAGACCGAGGAGTGGCAGGCCCTCAAGACGCAGTTGCTGGGCCTCGTGGACAATTACGATCAGAAAGTGATCAAGTCCGCCGGCGGCTTTCAGCTCTAGAATCAACGGCATTCGGCCGAACAGAAAAGCCCGTCCATCGGACGGGCTTTTTTTGTTCCCAAACGAGCGGCCCAGCGGCGCTAATTGTCGCTGGAGGCCGCTTTCGTCTCTTTCTTGGTGGGTTTGGCTTCGCCGTCACTCTTGCCGGCGCCAGCGCTTTCAGACTTTTCGACCTTTTCGGGCTTGTCGCCCTTCTCTGCCTTTTCGGGCTTGTCGCCTTTGTCGTGCGCGCCCACATTGCTCGACCCGGACGGCGAGCGGTGATCAGTCGCATACCAGCCAGAACCCTTGAACACGATGGCCGTTGCCTGGAACTGTCGCCGCACCGGCCCCTTGCCGCATACCGGGCACTTTTTCACCGGCGCATCGACAAACTTTTGTACCTTCTCAAATTCGCTGCCACAATTCTGGCAGCGGTAAGCGTACGTTGGCATACCTGATTGTCCTCAATCCAATAGATTAACGGCATTATACCGACACGCACGATGCCGGTCAATCAGAGGACTATCAGAATCGGCCGCTGAGCGCGCCTATTCCTCGGTTTCATCAGCGCCGCTGACCACATCCTCCGGCCCGGCATAAAGCTGCCGGCCCAGCAGCCGGTCGAAGTTTGTCCAGGGTTGGTCCTGGTCACGGTGAGCAGCCAGCAGGTCGCGAAAGCGGCTAACTTGGGTGTTGAGGGTGTCGAGCTGATGCAGTGCGATGGCTTCCAGTGTCATGGGCGGTCGGGCCGCGCCCCACTCGTAGCGGCCGCGGTGGCTGGCCAGCATGTGCCGCACCCGCAGGGCCAGCTCGGGCGGAAAGTCGGGCATTTGCAGCAACGCGGCGCTGATGGCCTCGTCACCCAGCATCGTCTGGCCCAGCAGGCGGCCGGCATCGGTCAGCTCGATATCGCGCGTCCAACTGTGCTCGCGCAGTTTCCCGGCCGACAGCAGCAGGGCGCCGGCGCGCAGCAGGTCACCGTTCAATTCTGGATGCAGCGCCAACAGCGCCTCACTGAGTGTCAGCACCTGGGTCAGGTGCTCCAGCCAGCCGCCCAGGTAGGCATGGTGCAGCCGGCGCGAGGCCGGCGCCTGCTGCAGCGCCGCCACAAACGCCGGGTCATCATAGAAATAACGCACCAGGCCGGCCAGATAAGCGTCTTTTAGGCGCTCGACCTCAGCCCGAACGCTGGCCAACATGCCGGTTACGTCTCGCTGGGTGGCCGGCACATAGTCGACCGGGTCTGTCTCGCCTGGTTGGGCGACGCGCAGGCGTTGGATGATGAGCTGGGTGCGGCCCTGATAATCTTCTACATCGCCCGCCACCTTCACAATGTCGTCCAGGGCGAATGTTTCAGCTAAGGCGCTGGCGCCGTCCCAAACACGAGCGACCACTTGCCCGCTACGGTCACTCAACACTATGGTCAGGAACTCGCCTTTGGTGCGGTCGCGGAAGGGCTCAAGCTGCTTTTGACGCACCAGGAAAAAGCCGGTCACCCGGTCGCCAGCCTGCAGATCCGAAACGAAGACGCCCTTGTTCGTTGTTGGAGTTTCCATAAGCCAGACCTCCCGTTTCGTGCCACGCGAGATTGTATCCGACGAGCCGGACTAGTCCTTCAACTCAATGGATTTGCGCGGCCAACCGCGCCCGGCCGCCAACTGCTTCCGCACCCAGCCCGTAAGCTGAGATGGCGCGATCTGCCCACCGGATTGGAAATAGGACTCCGCCAGCCGGCCCATGGTCACCGTGCCGGCCGAGGCCACCACGGCGCTGATCAGCCACCCAGGGCCGGGCACGAATTTGGCCAGCTCTTCGCCGACATAGCGCGCTACCAGCGCCCCGGCCATGGCCGATACCAGCTCGCGCGCGTAATGGCCGGTAATGTTCTCGCCATAGATCGCGCCCAGGCGCAGCACCATACGCGCTTGCATGGCCAGCAGCAGCGGCAAGTCCAGCCCCGGAATCGGCTCGGCGCCCAACAGCAGTGACCACATGGCCGCGGTGCGGATGATGCGCCGCGCCGCTTCCGTCCGGTAGGCGGGCAGCGCCCGCCCGATGACAACGGCCAGCGAATTATCCGCCTGGATCAACGCCGGGATCAGTTTGTCGGCGACGCCGGTGCCGGTCTTGGCTGAGATGGGTATGGCTTGCACGCCTTGCAAGCGGAAGGATAGGTCGCTCAGCACAGCGCGCAAATCGCGCCGCACAAGGTCTACCTTGTTGAGCACCACCATCACCGGCACATCTTGCGCGCGGATCTCATGGTAGAGCTGCAGATCGCTCTGGCGCACGCCGGCGCCGGCATCCAGGAGCAGCAGCACCATTTTGGCTTGCTTGAACTCTGCCTGCGCCACGGCCGCGTGCTTAGCGTCGCCGACTTCGCCAAAGCCGGGCGTGTCCACCAGGGTGAACGGCCCGAATTCCTCAACGATGGCGGTCTGTGTGGTGCCCGGCACGGCGCTGACGGGCGAAATGGCCTGTCCCTTGAGTAAATTGAATAAGGTGGACTTGCCCGAATTGACCGGGCCGGCAATGACCAGCCGCGCGCGGGCCTCGCTAGCCACTTCGTCTTGCAGTTTGGTCCAGTCCAAGCTGTCAAAGAACGAGCGCAGCGCTGAAAGGTTGCTGGGCGTTTTCATTTCGTGGCGGCCGCGGCGCGTGTGGCCGTCCCAGCGGGCGTGCGGGTGGCGCTGGGGGCGGGCGTGCTGGATGGTCCGCGCGTGGGGGTGGGGGTGATGGTCGGTGTCGCGCTGGGCAGCGGTCCATTGGCAGTCAACTGGGCCGCCGCTGTGGGCCCAAGCGGGTCACTGGCGCCTGATAGACTGCCATAGGCCACTAAATCGGCTACGGCCGCCTCCGCCTGACCGGCGGCCTGGTAGGCCTGAGCCCGCCAGAACAGCGTCTGCGCCTTGTCGGCCGGCACTGTCGCCACGCTGAGCGCCGTGCTCAACGCCGCAATAGCGGCGTCTGTGTTTCCGGCGGCCAGGTCGGCTCGCCCGAGCCCCAGGTTGGCTGGAAAGCTGTCCGGGGCCAACTTCGCCGCGGCCTGAAAATTGCCGGCAGCGTCTGGCGCTTGTCCCAACGCGAGCTGCGCCTGACCCAATCCCACATAAGCCTCCACGAGCGCGGGATCCTTTGGCGCCGACCTAGTTAATAGGCTAACGGCCGCGGTGTAGTCGGCGGCTGCCTCCTGCCAGCGGCTGGCCTGCAAATACAAGCCGCCGCGGGTGAGGAATAGCTGTGCGTCAGCGCCGTCCAGGCCAATCGCCTGGCTGAGCAGTGCCAGGGCAGTGGTGGCATCCTTGTCGGCGGCTTTGCCCAACGCGGCGGCATTGAGCACCCCGGCTTGAAACTGAGCCGGCAAGGGGCTATCCAGGGCCAGAACGTACCGATACGATCGAGACAGGTCCGCATCGGCCGCGGGATACGCCGCCTGAGCATATTCAGCGCGCCCACGCGCAAAGTATGCCAGCGCCAGCCCCGGGTCTGCGGCCAGCGCGGCCTGGGCCTGATCCAGCGCCTGGCTGGACTGTCCATTGTCGACATAGGCTCCGGCCAGGCTGGCCAACACCAGCGCGTTGCCCGGCGCGGCCAGGTGCGCCTGCTGCAGGTCGCTCAACGCGCCGGAGGGGTTGCCGGTCAGGCTGTAATAGCCAGCCCGATCGAGGTAACTGGCGACAAAACTTGAGTCGGCCAGGATGGCGTGGTCAAAGTCGGCCAGCGCGGGCTGAGCCTTATTTTGACTGATTTCGACCAGTGCCCGGCCCCAATAGGCCGGCGCGAAGCTCGAGTCCTTCTGGGCGGCGCCGGAGTAATACTTGAGCGCGGTGGGCAAGTCGCCCATATGCCGGTAGGCTTCCGCCAGGTAAAAATATACGTGCGCGCTCTGCGGCACATTCGAGTCCGCCAGGATGCTCGCCGCGTGGGAGACGATATTGGTCCAATCGTCGTCGTGATAGTACTTCTTAAGGCTGTTGTAGTTCTCCGAAACCGAGGCTTCGGTGGCAATGGGAAAGGGGGTAGCGGTTTGCGTCAGGCACAAATAGGCTGCCAGGGGAGTGGCCGCGTTTGGGTTAGCTGGCACCTGGCAGGCGCCGCCGGCCAGTGCGGTTAGCGGCAGGGTGGCCGTGGCCGCTGCCAGGTGAGTGGCGGCAGGCGTGGAGGTGACCACCACAAAACGTTGGGGCCGAAACAGCCCAGGCGCCGCCACGCTCAAGACCGCAAATACAACCGCGACCAGCGCCACCAGCCCCACGCCGCCCAACACGATCATTTCTCGGCCGCGCCGGTTGGCCAAAAGGCCGGCCAGGCCCGTGCCTGACGCAATCGCTGGCACAACCACTCGCGTGTCTTCCAGCACATTTGCGGGCGGCAGCCCAGCCTCTTCAGGCCGCAGGGCGCCGAGCACCACCAGACCGCGCCGGGCCGGCACGGAGTTGGGATCGAGCTTGAGCACATTTTGCAGGCAGAAGATCTGCTCCTTTTCGGAGTCGACAGTCGCGCTCATCCACAGCCAATAATCTGGCCTGGTCTGGTCGACCTTGATCAGCCGCGTCAGCAGGTCTTTGGCGCGCTGACGCTGGCCGTCCCGGAAAGCCTGCAGGGCTTCGTCGAACATTTCATCGGGCATCGCAAGAGGAGTTTAGCACAAAGGAGCGGCGGCACAAAAGCCCTGGCGGCGCTGATGTTATAATCCGGCCGAAATGGATCGCCGGCAGATACTTCTTGGGTTGGCCGTGGGCCTGGCGGCCTGTGCGCAAACGCCGGCGTCCACTTTCGTGCCCACACCCCTGCTATTGCGATTGCCGGCTGCCACGGCTACTCCGCCAGTGGTTATAACGGCGGCGCCAATCCCAGACGCCACGCCGGTCATCATTGCCTCGCCCACCGCAACCGCCACGCCGGTGACACACGTCGTGGCCGCTGGCGAAACCATGCTGGGCATTGCCATCAACTTTGGCGTTTCGCTGGAGGCATTGCAGGCCGCGAACCCAACCGTGGAAGCCCGCTTCCTCAGCATTGGCACCGTGGTAGTCATTCCGCCGCCTGAAGGCGGGTTAGCCGCGGCCGCCACCAACCTGGCGCCGCCACCGCCGGCTCCAGTCCAAGTGAGGCAGCCCGTTTGTTACCCGACCGGCAGCGGCAGCTTATATTGTTTGGTGGAGGCGCGCAATCCAAATAATCTGCCGCTGGACGGCGTGTCGGTGCGCTTCATTTTGGCCGGTTCTGATGGTCTGCCGTTTGCCAGCCAGAACGCTTTTGGGGAGCTGGATTGGATCCCGCCGGGGGGTGCGCTGCCGCTGGCGGCGCTCTTCTCGCTCGGACCCGGACAACACGTAGCCGCCACCGGTCTGGAATTGCAAAGCGCCATCCTGGTAACGGAACCTCTGTCGTCTACCCAAACCGTGTTGCTAGATGTCAGCGCACCGCCTGGCGTCGTTTCGGAGGGGCGGTGGGCGGTAGCGGGTAGCGTTCACAACCCTTCGTCATTGCCGCTGCCGCAGGCCTGGCTGCTGCTGTCCGTTTACGACGCCGGCGGCCATCTGATTGGTTTTCGCAAGCAAGCCGTGCCGAATGGCATCGGGGCGGGCGAAACGCGCCAGTTTACGATCAACAGCGATTCTCTTGGCGGCCCAGTCGACCACGGGTTGGTTTTGGCTGAAGGCCGGCCATAGAAGCGTCGCGCATTTGAACGGGTCGGCCTGGCGCTGCGCTGCGTGCCGCGCCCTATCCAGCAGAGAGGCCTGTCATGAAAGCAATTGCCGTTTTCCCGCGTCAGCCGAACAGTATTCACTTAACCGATCTCAACATGCCGTCGGTTGACGATGTGCCCAATGGGCGCGGCGTGCTGGTCAAAGTGCTCAGAGTAGGAGTCGATGGCACCGATAAAGAAATCAACCAGGGCGAGTATGGCGCCGCGCCGCCCGGCTACGATTTTTTGACCATCGGCCACGAATCCTTTGGCCGCGTCACGGCGGTGGGACCCGCCGTATCGGAATTCACGCCGGGTGATTACGTGGTCGCAACGGTCCGGCGGCGCGGCAGCAGCATTTACGACCAAATTGGCACGTACGATATGACCACCGATGCCGACTATTTCGAGCGCGGCATCAACTTGCGGCATGGGTACCTGACCGAGTATTACGCCGACGACCCGGAATATATTGTCAAGGTTTCAGCGCCGCTCAAGGATGTGGCCGTGCTGCTGGAGCCCATGAGCATCGCGCAGAAGGGGTTGGCGCAGGCGTACGAAATTCAGCGCCGTCTCAAAGTCTGGCAGCCCGCGCGGGCCGCCGTTGTGGGTGCCGGCACGCTGGGGTTGCTGGTAACGCTGGCGCTGCGGCTGCGCGGGCTGGACGTGACCACGCTGGCCCGCACGCCCGCGCCAACCCTCAACAGCCAACTGGCCGAGGCCCTTGGGGCGCGCTATCTGAGCACGCGCGATGTGCCTCTGCTGCAGGCGGCCGAAAAGCACGGCCCGTTCGATTTGATCTTTGAGGCTACCGGAGCCAGCAGCGTGGTCTTCGAGGCCGTGGAGGCGCTGGGCCGGAACGGGGTGCTGGTGCTCACCGGCATCGCCGGCGGCAATCGCACGCTGGAGGTGCCCGGCGATCGCATCCTGACGGGTTTTGTGCTGGGCAACAAGGTGGCGGTCGGTTCGGTCAATGCCAATCGCGTCTATTTCGAGCATGGCGTGCAGGATATGGCGATGGCGGCGCTGCAGTATCCCGGCTGGCTGAAGCAACTGCTGACCCATCCGGTCAATGGCCTCGACCAATACGCCGAGATGATGCGGCTGCTGGTCGAAGAAAAGAACGCAATCAAGGTTTACGTGGAAGTGGCGAGTGACTGATCCAATACCCGCATTCTTAGAAAATGAACAGGCGCCGTGGCTGAGTCTGAACGGCGACTGGCGTTTTAGCCTGGCCGGCGGCCCCACGCAGCCGATGCCGGTGCCGGCGGCCTGGGAGGCCTATGCCCGCGACAAAACCATCGATGGCCCGGCGCTGTATCGCTGCACCTTCAAAGTGCCGGCCAACCGTATTGATCGCGGGCGGCTGGTGCTGGAATTTGGGGCAGCCAGTTACTCGGCCCTGGTGCGCGTCAACAGCGTGCAGTTGACTGTGCATCAGGGAATGTGGTCGCCTTTCCAGGTGGAGATTGGCCGCTGGGCGCACGCGGGCGAAAACAATCTCGAAGTCGAAATCTGGAAGCCGGGCCGGCGCTTTCCGCTGCGCGAGACGCTGGCCGGTTTCCTGCCGGATGTGGCCGGCGCTTTTGGTGGGCTATGGCAGGGTGTGCGCCTGCTGGCGCTGGATGCCGCACTGGCGGACCTGAAAGTGGTGACTCGGCCGAACAGCCGGGTATTGGTGAGCGGCGCGGTCGTGGGGCTTGACCTGACGCAGCCGGTTGAGATTGTCATTGAGATCAACCCCGGCCAATCGCCGGCTGAGCCAATCCGCATCCAGGCCGAGAGTGGGACTGGGCGCTTCAGCACCGATCTTAACCTGACCGGATCATCGCGCTGGCAGCCTGGCTCGCCGGCGCTGCACAATGTGGTGGTGACGGCCTGGCAGAACGGGCAGAGCCAGGCGAAGGCGACGCGCCGGATTGGGCTGCGCGATATTGTGGCCCGAGAGACCGGGCTGTGGCATGACGACCGCCCGCTGCATCTGCGCGGCGTGCTGGATTGGGGCTGGAGCTCGGAGCAGATCCGGCCGGCGCCGTCGCGCGAGGCGGTCTTGAAACAGATTGAGCAGTCTCGGGCGCTGGGTTTCAATATGATCAAGCTGTGCCTGTTCGTGCCGGATGAAGTCACTTTTCAAGTGGCGGATGAAGCCGGCCAGTATCTGTGGCTGGAAATGCCGCTGTGGCTGCCGCGCCTGACGCCCGAAGCGCGCGAGCTGGCCAGGCGTGAATTCGAGGCCATATTCCGTCGGGTGCATCACCATGCGTCGATTGCGGTCATCAGCCTGGGGTGTGAGCTGAATTCCGAGGCGGATGCGGCATTTCTGGCTGAGCTGCATGGGCTGGCCAAGGCGTGGTTCCCCAACGCGTTGGTGTGCGACAACAGCGGCTCGGCCGAAGCCTACGGCGGGGTGGCGACCGCGCTCCAAGATTTCTATGACTATCATTTCTACACCGATCCACACTTCTTTCAGCCCCTGGTCGAGCATTTTCAACGCGGCTACCAGCCGGCGAAACCGTGGCTCTTTGGCGAGTTCTGCGACGCCGACACCGGGCGCAACTTCAACGCGCTGAGCGCGGAGGCCTGGTGGCTGAATGACCCAGTCAGCCTGGATCGCGATGATTTTCGCTACACGCGCGATTACAAGGCGCGCCTGGCCGCGGCCGGCATCACGGATAGCGGCGCGGCCCTGGCCGACAGCGGCCGCCGGCAAGCCACGGCTGTGCGCAAATTCATCTTGGAGCAGGCACGCGCCAACGCCGCGACTGGCGGCTATGTCATTTCGGGTTGGAAGGACACGCCCATCACGACCTCGGGCATTGTCGATGACCAGGACCAGCTCAAGTTCTCGGGCGAGGAATGGCTGCGGTTCAATGGCGACGCCACGCTGGTGTTGGACCGGGATCGGCAGCGCCGCTGGGTGGCGGGCGGCGATCGGCCGGCGTATGTCGATCCGTTTACGTGGTGGGCGGGACAAGAGGCCGAGCTGCGTGTGCTGTTGTCTCAATCACTCGGGGACACTGCCTCTGGCCAACTCTTTTGGCACACTGTGGATGCCAGCGGCAAAGACTTTGGAACTGGGGTCAAACCAATCGGCGCGCTGGCGGGCGGGCGGGTGACGGAAATTGCCGCGCCGCGCTGGCGCATGCCTGACCCTGGGCCGGTGCCGATGGAACTCAGCCTGCAGGCGGGCCTCTCGCTCAATCTGGCGGATGGCAAACGAGTAAGCATCCAAAACCGCTGGCCACTGTGGGTGGTGCCCCGGCCAAGCCTGGGCCAGGCGGTCGCCGTGGTGGGGGTGGACGCGATCCTGGAGCGCTATGATCTGGGGCGCATCAGCCCCGAATCGCAACTGGCCGAGCCGAAATTGGCGCCTCTGACCGCGCCGCTGCTGGCGTGTGAATTGGGCGCCGTATTGCTCAACTCCGTGCAGGCCGGTCGCAATGCTGTGCTATGGCAGACGCTGCCGGACAAGCGCTACACGCGACGCCTGCCGTTTTGGCGCGAAGCCATCCACGTCTTCAACCATCATGGGTTGTGGACCCTGGTGCCGCAGCCGGGTTATGCCGACATGCGCTTCTTCAGCGTGGCGACCGATTTGGCCCTCGACCTGGCCGCGCTGCAAGCTCTGTTGGGCCCCACGGCGCAATGCCAGCCGATCTGGCGGCGCTTTGACGCGCGCTCGCTGACCTGGGCGGACTATGTGGTCGAAGTCCAATATGGCAGCGGCCGGCTATTCGTCTCGACCCTGCGTTTCGCGGGCGGCCTGGGGCGCCAGCCGGAAGGCTTCGAAGCCAATCCGTGGGGCGCCTGGCTATTGGCCAGCCTGCTGCGCGCGCCGCGATAAGGAGGCCTATGAACAAAGCCATCCGCATCTTTGGCGTTCCAATGGACCTGGGCCAGCGGCGGCGCGGCGTAGATATGGGGCCCAGCGCGGTCCGCTACGCCGGCCTCGACACTCGCCTGCGCGCCCTCGGGTACCAGGTCGTTGATAATGGCAATCTGCACGTGCCGCTGGCCGAAAACGAGGCTCCGGACACTTCGCGCGCGCGCCATTTGCACAGCATTGCGGCGGTGTGCCGAGAGGTGTACCAGCAGGCATCCGTTTGTGTCGAACGCGGCGAGAGCGCCATTTTTCTGGGGGGCGATCACTCCATCAGCATCGGCACGGTCTCGGCCATGACGGCGCAAGGCGCAGGGGTTGGATTGCTGTGGGTGGATGCGCATGGGGACTTCAACACGCCAGAAATCAGCCCATCGGGCAATGTGCATGGCATGGCGCTGGCGGCCTTACTGGGCCGAGGCGCGCCCGAATTGACGGAAATCGGCCGGCCAGGCCCCAAGATCACGGGCGCGGCCACTGTGCTGTTTGGCGCGCGCGATCTGGACCCAGCCGAGCGTGTGGCGCTGCGGGACTCGGGCATCCTGGTTATGACCATGGGGACCATTGACGAGCTGGGCCTGGCGGCCGCCACGCGCCGCGCCCTGGATTATCTGGGACCGCTGCCTCGGCTGCATGTGAGCCTGGATATGGACTCGCTCGACCCGCTGGAGGCGCCTGGCGTGGGCACGCCGGTGCCGGGCGGGTTGACGCTGCGCGAAGCCCATCTATTGATGGAGATTTTGGCTGACTCGGGCAAGGTCGGCTCGCTGGATATCGTAGAGGTCAACCCCATCCTGGATGAGCACAACCGCACGGCGCGCCTGGGCGTTGACCTGGCGGCCTCGTTGTTTGGACAGCGGATTTATTGAATTACGGAGAATGGCCTACAAGTCTCGGCGGCCGAACTGGCGCACGGCTAGCCCGAGCAACGCGACCAGATACAGCAAGGCGTAGACCACCATGGCGGAGCTGGGCACCGAGACCACAAATAACGGTCCACTGGCCAAACCACCCAGCGCTTGCGCGGCCGGGTTGCTCATCAGGTAAGCGGCCCGCCGGAACACGGCCTCGGTTGGCAGGATCAAGCTGGAGACAATGCCGATGTTGACGACCGAGGGATTGTTAACCAGCGCCCCAATTTGTTCGACAAAGCCCCCGATAAACGCCAAACCCCATAAGCCGAACACGATGCCGCCGGTGGCCAGGGTGGAAAACATGCTGCTGCACGCCAGGGTCAGACTCATAATGACCAAACTCTCAATGTAGATGAGAGCGGACCCAACGACGATGTTTGGCAAACTGTAGCTGCCCACAACAGCGACGATCGTGACGGTGCCGCCAATCATCAAAATTAAGTACAGCGCCAGCAGCAGGGCATAACCCAGCCACTTGCCGGCGACGACCTCGGCGCGGCGCACCGGTTTGGTGACGATCGATTGAATCGTGCCGGTGGAGATTTCACCGGCGAGTGTGTCGGCGGCTACCAGCGCCGCCATGGCAATGGTCAGAAACTGCACGGCATATAGCCCCATCACTGACAAGAAATTTAGGATTTGACCGCGCAGCAGGTTCGACTGGAGGCTGCCTTCGGGGAGTCCGGACTGGTGCACAACCAGGTAAAACGCAGTCGCGTACAGGATGAGAAAGGCCACGCCCATTGAAAAGGCGGCCAGCGCGATGCGCCGCCGCGCGGCTTCCAGAAAGGTCAGGCGGGTGATGGTAAAAATGGCCATGCCCTACAGACCTCCGTCGGTGCCAACAATTTGTATGAACAAGTCTTCCAGTGACAATTTTTGCGGGGTAAGCGCGTAAACATCCACGTTCTGCGACACCAGATAGCGGTTCAAGTCGGGCAGGGCGCTCTCGCCGGCCACGGTCATGGTCACCTGGCTGCCATCCGCGCGCACATCATGGCCCCACTGGGCCAGGCCCGCCACAACATCGGGAGTGAGACCGCTCGCCCGGAGCGTCACGCGCGTCTCGCCCTCCACCAGGGTCTTCAACTCGCTGATGCGGACCACCTCGCCATGTTTGATAAACGCGACACGATCACAGGTGACTTCGACTTCGCTCAACAGGTGCGAGTTTAAGAAGACCGTGGTGCCTTTGGCGCGCAGGTCGCGAATAATATCGCGCACCAGCCGCCGTCCGACGGGGTCTAGCCCGGAAGTCGGCTCGTCCAGGAACACCAATGCTGGTTCGTTGAGCAGCGCCTGGGCCAGCCCAATGCGCTGCAGCATGCCTTTGGAAAACGTCCGCAAGGCTTTGGCTCGAAAGGGCGTCAAGCCCACCAACTCAAGCAGTTCGTCGCGGCGCTGGGTCAGCCGGTCGCGGCGCATGCCGTACAGCTCGCCGTGCACCTTGAGAAACTCATCCGCCGACAGCCAATCGTGGAACCGGAAATGCTCCGGCAGGAAGCCAACCTTGGCGCGCGCGGCGCGATTGCCGAGCGGCGCGCCCAGCAGGGTGCCTGCACCGGAAGTGGGCGCCACCAGTCCCAGGAACATCTTGATGGAGGTGGTTTTGCCGGCGCCGTTTGGCCCCAGGAAGCCAAAGACTTCGCCCTGCGGCACGGCCAGCGTCAGTCCGCGCACGGCGACATTGTCGCCAAACTCTTTACGCAGCGTGGTGGTTTCGAGAGCGTTTGCTATCAAAGGGTTGTTCCTGGGACAGACGACCCCCCTTGAATGGAAGGGACCGAGTGATGAAAGTCGAAGGACCGCTTCGCGAGACGGACAAGCCTCGTCCTTCGTCTCGCGAAGCGGTCCTTCGTCTTGCGTCAGATTTTTCTTACTGGATCGACTGCGCCAGGGTGAGCGCTTGCGCGCTGGGGCCGCTGCCAGTCAAACCGTACAAGATGCCATTCTTGACCCAGATCAGGCTGTACTGCCCGCCCGAGCCGCGGCCTTCTCGCGAGATCAGCGTGCCGGTGACGCCGTCCACGCTCACCTGCTGGTATGTGCCAGCGTTGCGTGGGAAGGGGATGACCAGGGTCGAGGTCCAGTCCACGCTCTGGCTGAACTGGTGGGCATCCGCCGCCGACATGCCGGTGAACTGCAGGCCGATCTCGGCCAGTTGCCCGATATTCAGGTCAGGCGGGGTGTTGACGGTCGGGCTGGGAAGCTGCGCCAGCAGGACACAGTCGCCAAACACGCCCAGCGTGATCTTGCGCGTGTCTGACTGGGCGGCCGCGCTGCTCGTGGGCGTCGGGCAATTGCCATAAGCGGCCGTAACCGATTTGGGCACGTCCACCGAGATGGTGGCGCCGTCAATCGAGGCCGGCAACTGCAGATCGTCGCGGCCCGCCTGATCAAGCAGGGCCTGAGCGCGCTGCCGATTCAAGACCACCTGAAACGCTGTGCCGTCCTGTACGGTCAGGCGCGGGGCGCCCGTGCCGGCGCTGGGTAGGCGGACGGCGAAACCAGCGGACTGGCTGGCCTCAGCGGCGCTGCTCACGACCACCGGTTCTCCGGGTTTGTGGGTCACCGTCACCGAGTCCGAGAACAACTGGCTGATCTGCTTGACGAGGCTTGAATCGTTCGAGAGCGAGCTGAGCTGCGTGGTATCGATCGGCAGCACCTGCACTTGCTGCACGCGGAACAACCCCAAGAACTCGCTGGCCCAGGCCTGCACTGGGGCCAAACTGAAGGCCATGCCTAACACCAACACCGCTGCCAGGCCCGCCCAAACGGGCCGTTTACCAAAAATCGACTTTAACATGGGTACCTGATCCTTTCGTTGTCGTTGTTTTAACTGCGCCAGAATGACCGCCGGCTTGGCCGGCGCGTCGACCGCTTGCGGCTCGAGCG
>JAYTFQ010000099.1:0-5625 GCA_043734225.1 Anaerolineales bacterium
GCGCGCGCGCCAGGGCCAGCGCCGCCTCCAGATGTTCGCCGGCGCGGTCGTAGGCCCGCGCCGCCCACAGCAGGCCCAGGTCCAGCTGGGCCTGCCACACGGCGCGCCGGTCACCGGCCTCCTGGGCCTCGCGCCCTCCCGTTTCGTAATCGGCTTCCGCCCGCTCAAAATCGCCCAGTGTCTCGTAGGCCTGCCCGCGCGCGCGCCGCAGCGTGGTGCCGGCCGGCTGGCCCAGCGCCTGGGCGGCCTGCGCCGCCCGCGTAAAATGCTCGCTGGCCTCGCGCGGCGCGAACAGCCGCTGCGCCCGCTCGCCGGCCAGCACGGCATACTGGCGCGCCTTGTCCCATTGGCCGGCCTGTTGATAGTGGTAGGCCAGATCGCCCAGGAAACGCTCAAACTGCGGCGTGCCGGCATACAGGCGCTCCAGCGTCTCGGCCACGGCCAGATGGTCGCGCGCCAGCTCGCGTTTGAGCAGGGTGGCATAAATGGCCTCGCGCGTCAGGGCGTGCCGAAACGCAAACAAGTCGGCGGACACTTCCACCACCAGTTGCGCGGCCACCAACGCCTTGATCTGCTGCAGCAGCTCGGCCTCGCTGGCGCCGGCCAGCGCCCGCAGCAAGGCAAAATCGAACCGCCGGCCAGTGACGGCTGCCCATTCCAACACGGCGCGCTGCGCCGGGCTCAGCCGCTGGGCGCGCTGCTGCACCGCCACGCGCACACTGCGCGGTATCTGCACCGCCTCCAGGCTGGCGGCGTCCCAGGCGCCCGGCTCGTGGTCCGCGCCGCCCGCTGCCACCAGCGACCGCAGCACTTCCTCGATAAAGAACAGGTTGCCTTCGGTCAGCCGGTACAGGGCCGCCAGGAAGTCGGGCCGGGCCGGCTGGGCCAGATGAAACACGGCCCGCAACCACTCGTCCAGCTCCGCCGGCCGCAGCCGGTCCAGGGTCAGCTCGGTCGCCAGCCGCTGGCGGTCCAGCCCGGCCAGAAACTGGGCCAAGGGCAGCGGCAGGTCGTCATTGCGATAGGTGAGCAGCAGCAGCACCGGCTCGCTCGCCAGGCGGCGCGCGAAAAAGAGCAAGAACGCCAGGCTTGTCTCATCGCTCCAGTGCAGGTCTTCAATCACGATCAGCCGCGGACCGGCCCGCTCGGCAGCCAGCAGCCCCTGCGCCAGGGCCAGAAACAGGCGGCGTTTTTCCAGTTCAACTGGCAATGGCTCCGCCGGCGCCGCCGGCGTCCCGGCCGGCGCCAGCTCTGGCAACAGCGCCGCCAGCGCCGCCGGGCCCAGCGCGCGCCGCAGCCCCGCGTCCTGGTCGGGCGCGGCCGCCATGCACGTTTGCAGCAGATCGAGCAGCGGGGCGAAGGGCACGGCATGGTCGGGCTCGAAACAGTGGCCATCCAGGCGCACGAGGCCGCTGTGCGCCGCCAGGCGCGCGGCCTCGGCCACCAGCCGCGTCTTGCCAATGCCGGCCTCGCCCGCCAGCAAAACCGTTTGGCCGCGCCCGGCCCGCGCCTGCTCCATGCGCTGCGCCAGCATGTTCAGCGGCTGTGCCCGCCCGATCAGCACGGGGCTCACCAGCGCGGCGTCAGTTAGTGTGTGCGGCATGGGGAGATTATAAGCCGACAGACCACGCACCATGCACCACGGACCACGCACCACGAATTGCGTGGTCCGTGCTCCGTCGGCTTTATCCCGCGAAGCGATCGTTCAGTTCGGGCGGCCCCTCGGCCAATCGTCCCCTCACCACCGCCTCCCACTCCTCCCCCGCCGACCAACGCGACTCTAAATACCACGTCGCCCCCGCCTCGGCATACGGCCGCGCCTGCGCCGCCGCCCGCGCCGGGTCGCCGGCCGGCAGCTCGCCCTCGGCAATCAGGTCGAACGGCTCCGTGCTGGCACGGTGCTCGGCGATGTAGGCCCGCATCGCGCGCAGATCGTCCGGCGTCACCGGCCCCGGCGGCTGTCCGGCCGCCGTCTGCTTCTGCGGAATCAGCCCATCCCAGCGCAGCGCCCGCGCCAGCGAGCGTGGCCGCGGCCACACCCCCACCACCCACACCGGCACGCGCGGCCGCTGCACCGGCCGCGGCAGCAGCGTCAGCCCGTCCACCCGGTAGTGCTGGCCGGCAAACGTCACCGGCTCTCCGCGCCACAGCCCGTCCAGCAGCGCCAGTCCCTCGTCCAACCGCCCAGCCCGCGTCTTCAGGTCCAGCGGCTCGCCCACCTTATAAAAGCCCGCGTCATCCGCCGCCGCCCCAATGCCGGCCGCCAAAATCGCCCGTCCTCCCGATAGGTGATCCAACGTCATCACCTCCCGCGCCAGCTTCCACGGCCGGCGGCGCGGCAGCGCCGTCAGCATCGTCCCCAGCCGCACCCGCCGCGTCGCCACCGCCATGGCCGCCAGCGTCACCCACGGATCGAAGGCCGCCATCGGCGGCACCGTGGGCGTCTCAATCGAAATGCAGTCCGGGATGAACACCCCGTTCCAGCCGCTGTTTTCCGCCAGCGCCGCCAGCTCGGCGCACACCCTCGGCTCGCTGGTAGGGAGAATGAAACCAAAGCGCATGTCTCAGAACTCCTGTGCAATCAGAGGTAATTGGTTTGTACTATAATCCACCGGGATGGAGGAATGCCCGCATGGTTGGCACTGGAAAGCGCTGGACCGTCCAAGATCGCGTCGGCAATTCCATTTATCTGACCGAGGAACGCTGGCGGCACATTACAGACGCTGAGAACCATCCCGAAATGGCGTCGCATGAGCAGCATCTGAAATCGACCCTGCAATTGGGACAGCGGCGCCAGGAGCCGCTCAACCCGCGCAAGTATCGCTATACCCGGTTCTTTGGCGACCTGCCGGACGAATTTAACCACGTGGTCGCGATTGCGTTATTTGGTTTTGATGTTGGTGACGACGGCGAAACGCTCCCGAACAATTTTATCGTCACCGCCTATCTCAAGCATATTCGTATTCAAGGTGACAAAGTATGATACCGACCGTCAGCTATTCGTACGACAAGGAGGCCGATATTCTCTATGTCTCCTTTTATCAAGGTGAAACTCCAACTGCGGCCGTTGAGCTGAATGACAATATCCTTCTGCGCTTCAATCGCGCCGAGAAACGGGCCATCGGACTGACTCTCATGGACTTTTCTGTGCTGATCCAGCTCACTCGGCTCGGACCGCGTAGCTTTCCATTGACCGGCTTGAAGGATTTAGAACCGGATTGGCAGGAAACAGTCATCGAAATCATCACCACGCCGCCTGTCAATCAAATCCTGAGGATTTCAAGTTATTCACCCACCGCGGCCGAGGTTATTCCCATTACGTCTGTGGAGCGACCGCCGCTGCCGCTCGCCGCCTAGTTCAGATCACAACACGCCCTTCACAATTCGAGGGGCGTGTTTCGTTTCTTGCTAAGGCACCTTGTCAAAATAACATGACTACTTTTTCTTGCGCGTTGGCACGATCTGGTAGTTCCAGTCGCCATGAAAGTCGGCCGGTTTCAAATTGACTGCTGCCAGTTCATCGTCTGAGACTTTGAGGCCAGTTGGATAAAGACCCTGGTCGAGTCCGGCCTGGATCTTAAGACCTTTTTGGGTCGTTGTCGCCGCAATTAAGTTGAGGATGACGTCATGACTGACCAGGGGTCGGCCACGCCAATTCTGGGTGATGTGGCAAAACATGCGATGCTCAATCTTATTCCACTTGCTGGTGCCGGGCGGAAAGTGGCAGACTTGGATCGGAATACCCAACCCATTGGACAGATCTTGCAACGCCACCTTCCACAATCGGCTGCGGCTACCGTTGCTGCCGCCGCCGTCGGCCGTAATCAGCAACTCGCGAGCTTGCGCATGATGCTTGACGCCCATTTTGCGCCACCAACGTCGGATAGCCTCAGTGGCAAAGCGAGCGGTGTCGTGATCGATGCCGACGCTGACCCACCCCTGATTTTCGGTCAGATCGTACACTCCATACGGAATGGCTTTCCCCAAGTCTTTGTCAATAAAGTCATGGATCACGACTTCGACCGGCTCACCCTTGGGTTGCCACTCGCGCCCGCCCATGCGGAATTCACCGATCAATTCCTTCTTTTTCGTGTCCACCGAGATGACGGGTTGACCTCGCTGCTGGAAGGCCTTGACCATGGCCGCAATGTGCTCAAACTGAGTATTCCGATCGGGATGATCCGCGCCCTCCTTTGTTTTCCGATTACTTTGCAAGCTATAGCCGTCGGAGCTCAACAAGCGCCACACCGTGCTGGCACTGACCGGATGTCCTTGCGTCGTCAGTTCAGTGGCCAAATGCGGAGTGCTCTTGCATGTCCAACGCAATGGCGACTCGGGATCACCGCGCGTCGCTGGCTCGATCAGTCGCTCCAACGCGCTGGACAGGCCGGGATCGATTTCCGTTTGCGACTTGCGTCCACCGCCTTCGCGACGCACGCGCTCAGAGACCGCTATTTCAGGATGGGCTTCTCGCTCAGCCAACTCCCGCAGCCCGAGGCGCATAGTATTGGCCGACATCCCAATCGTCGTGCTGACAGCTCGAATCCCACCCCAGCCATACGCCTGAGCTTCCGCAGCCGCCCATTGTCGGCGCATGCGCTCATCCATCACCGGCACCAAAGAGTCGTAGACCGTTTCCAATCGCTTGATGACCGTCGCGTCTCGCATGGACGCAGTAGACCATTGTCGCAAAAATGTGTCAACTTATTGTGACAAGCCGCCTAAGGTGACAGATATGCCTCCCGCCGCTCCTCCCGATCCCATCGACGTCCGCGCCCGCCACGCCGCCAACCGCGCCGGCTGGAACGAAGGCGCCCGCCACTACACCGCCGAGATCGCCGACACCATTGCCTTCATCCAGCACGGCCGCTCCAACCTGCACCCCATCGAGCGCCGAAACCTGGGCGACCTGCGCGTCTGGTGCGGCACGGCCGTCCACCTGCAGTGCGCCTCCGGCCGCGACACGCTCTCCCTGCTCAACGAAGGCGTCGGCCGCGTGGTCGGCCTCGATATCTCCGACGTGCACATCGACAACGCCCGCCAGACCAGCGCCGGCCTGGCCGCCCTGGGCCAGCCAGTGAACGCCGACTGGGTGCGCTGCGATGTGCTGGATGCCCCGCACAGCCTGGATGCCAGCGCCGACCTGGTTTACACCGGCCGCGGCGCGCTGTGCTGGCTGCACGACCTGCAAACCTACGCCCAGGTCGTCGCCCGGCTGCTCAAACCCGGCGGCGTGTATCACGTGCTGGACGACCACCCCTTCAGCAACCTGTATGACTCGGAGTCAAGCGAGCTAGTCTTCCGCGGCGTCAGCTACTTTGACCAGTGGGAATCGTCAGTCGGCTGGCCCAGCACCTACATCGGCGACTCGCTCGGCATCCCGGCGGAACAGCAAGCCGTCAAATATGAAGCCGGCTGGAACCTGATGGACATCACCAACGCCCTGCTCGGCGCCGGCCTCACACTGGAATACCTGGGCGAGCACGCCGAGGACTATTGGGACAAATTCCAGCACCTCAAGCCCGAGCTGCAGGGCAAAATCCCGCTCACGTTCTCCATCCGCGCCCGCAAGCCATTGAGCTGAACCAGAAGAGATTGCCCCAAAAACGGGATAGGGGGTCGAGC
>JAYTFQ010000100.1:0-4245 GCA_043734225.1 Anaerolineales bacterium
CTTCGAGGCGCTGGCCGCGGCACTGCCACCGGCGGCACTGCCACCGGCCGCACAGCCACCGGCGGCACAGGCCAGCGCCGCGCCGGCCAGCGCCGCCGACCTGGCCTATCACGCGCTGGCGGCCGGGCTGGCGCAGCCGGGGGCGCGCTGGAGCCTGGCCGCCGGCGACCAGGCGCTGAGCGTGTTCGACGTGCGCCGCGCCATCGAGCACTACACCCGCGCCCGCCAGGCGCTGGGCGGCCGGCTGGAAGACGCCGACCCGGCCGCCTATCTGCAATTGGCGCGCGCCTATCAGCTGAACGGCGACAGCGCCCTGGCGGAGCAAACCTATCAGGCGGCGCTGAGCGTGGCGCGCGCCATTCGCTCGCCGGCGCTGGAAGTTGCGGCGCTCAGCCAGTTGGCGCTGGTCGCCATTCACGCTTTTGACGAGGCGCGCATGAATGAGCTGCTGGCGCAGTTGCTGCAGAGCGCCGCGGCCGCCGGCGACCCGCTGCCGCAGGCGCAGGCCGAATGGACACTGGCGCAGATGTATCAATACCTGGCCCGGCTGGAAGACGGCCAGCCGCATGCCGAGCGCGCCCTGGCGCTGGCCACCGCCGCCGGCGACGCCGAGCTGGCGGCGCGCTGCCTGAACGTGCTGAGCTACTTGTATAGCGGCAGTTATCAGGCCGAGCGCGCCCGCCAGGCCAGCGCTGAAGCCGGCCAGCGCTATGCCGATTTGGGCAACCCGGCCATGGAAAGCGATTCGCTGGCCCAGTTGGCCTGCGCCCACATCCGGCTGGGCCAGCCGCGCCCGGCGCTGGCGGCCGGGCGCCGCAGCCAGCAGCGGGCCGAGGCGGTGGAGAACCATTGGGGCATTGCCAACGGCCAATTGCAGGTGGCGGTGGCGCTGGCCGAGTTGGGCGAGCTGGACCCGGCGCTCCAGGCAGTGCGGGAAGCGGTGGCCCTGGCCCGCGATCGGCAGATCCTGTTTGTGGCGGCGCTGGGCGAGCTGACGCTGGCTTACATGCTGCGCGGGCTGTTCCAGTTAGACGAAGCGCAGAGCTTGCTGGAAGGCTTCATCGCCCGGCAGCCGCCCGAGTCCATCCGCGTGCGCGCGGCGGTGGAGCTGTGCGCGGTGCTGGCCGTGCGCGGCGATTGGGCCGCGGCCCGCCAGGCGCTGGGCCAGGCCGGGCCGCTGGTGGCTCACCCGCTGTTCCTGGCTGGGCGCGGCCTGTGGCTGGAGGCCGAGGCGCTGCTGCGCGCCGGCGAACCGGAGCGCGCGCACGAGTACGTGGCCGAATGGGGCCGCGTCATCCGCGCCACGCCGCGCGCCAGCCTGGACCATGCCCGGGCCGTGGCGGTGGTGCACTTGTTCGACGGCCAACCCGATTTGGCCGTGGCCGCGCTGCGGCCGGCGGCCGAGGCCGCGGCCAGCCTGGACCTGCCACAGGAACTGTGGCAGATATTGGCGGCGCTGGCCCGGGCGCAGGCGGCCGGGGGCGACGCGGCTGGCGCACAGCAGGCGCGCGAGCAGGCCAGGGGGATTGTCAGCAGCCTGGGCGACTCATTGGCGGATGAGGCGGCTCGCCAGACATTTATGATTGGCGCGAATAAGCAGATCGAAGCAGCGGGACGACCAGATTGAGCCATAACAGCCAGGCCCCGACCAACCCGATGAGCCAGCCGGCGCCCGCTTGACGTACATCACCCACGCGACGACGCCGGGTAGCAGGATGCTGACCATCACCACCAAGCCCAGAAGCCGCAGCCACAGCTTGCGGATGAGGCGCGATTATCAACCGGCCGGGCGCGAACCTGAGCGGTTTGATGGCCCGTTGCTGGCCCAGCTGCATCCAGGAATAAGCCTGGGATGATCCCGATTGGCGACGCCTCACGCCGGCCGGTGCGCTGGCCGATTGTCACGCGGGCCAGCGCCCAAACCGACGGCGTGGCGCGCGCGTAACGCGTGGCCCCCGCGGGCGGCTTCTTGTTCGGCCTGGCCGCTGCGGCGGCCGTCTGAAGACCGGGCGCGAATCGAGGCGCGCCCCCCGCGCCCTGGTAGGCGGCCGCAGCCGAAGGCGACGCCGCTGTCAGACAATGACGGAGGCGCCGTCAGCGAATTTCCCGACTCACAAGTCCGGCTTTGCCCGATAGCCCGCCGGCCGGGCTTTTTCTATTCTAGCTGACAGTCCGGTGCAGCATGCCAACCGGCCGGGCAGACGATCTCGTGGGGTATTGGAGACGGCTTGGCCTAAACGAAAGGAAAGGAACCAGAGGACCATGCAAAACTTAATTCCGGCACTTGTGGCTTCATTAACGGGCGCGCTGGCGTTGGTCTTTGACGCCATTCCGCGCGTCATCGGCTTCGCCCTGATCTTGATCGTGGGCTGGCTCATCTCTGGTCTGCTAGCCGGCGCGATTGCAGCGCTGCTGCGCATGGTGCGCTTCAACGACCTGGCGCAGCGCGCCGGCATCAGCGGATTCGTACAGCGCATGGGCGTGCACCACGATCCTTCGGGCGTGATGGCCGCCATTGCCAAATGGTTTATCCGCCTGATTACCCTGGTCGTCGCCTTTGACGCCCTGGGCCTGCCGGCGGTGTCGCAGATTCTGAACTCGTTCCTGATGTGGATCCCCAACCTGGTGGTGGCGCTGGTGGTGCTGGTGATTGCCGGCTTGGCCGCCAACGCCCTGGCGGATGTGGTCCGCGGCGCCACCTCGGAAGGCGGGCTGGCCAATCCCAACCTGTTCGCCACCATCACCCGCGTGGCCGTGTGGGCCTTCGGTATCGTCATCGCCGTCAACCAGTTGGGCGTGGCCGCCACCCTGATCAACACCCTGTTCATGGGCATTGTGGGCGCGCTGGCGCTGGCTTTGGGCCTGGCCTTTGGCCTGGGTGGGCGCGACACCGCCGCCCAGATGGTGCAGGGCTGGTACCGGCGCGGGCAAGATGCCGCGCCGCAGATGCAGAACGCCGCTCGCAACATGGAGCAGCAGCCTCCCCTGCGCGCCGGCAACGGCGGCAGCTACCGCTAACGAACTGAGCCAATTGTGGCCTGGGGCCGCGCCAAACGGGCGCGGCCCCTTAGACAACAGGAGGATCATCATGCCCGCTAAAGCCAAGAAGAAAACCAACGCGGTCAAGTCAACCGTAACCCGCAGCGCCATCACCGGCCACTACGTGAAGACGTCCACGGTCAAGCGCCATCCCGAGGCGACCGTGACCCAGACCGTTACCCGGAGCCCGGCCAAGCCCAAGGCCAAGAAGAAGCCCTGAGCGCCGGCGAACGGTGTTTAGATATTGATCCCAATGCCTCGCCTTCGGGCGGGGCATTTTTTTGTCCCCATCCTGGTTTACAATCAACACATGACACCAACACGCCATTCAGGCACACTTCAGGTCAACGGCGCGCTGTTCCACTATGACAGCGCCGGCAGCGGCCAGCCGTTGGTGCTGCTGCACGCCGGCATCTGCGACCGGCGCATGTGGGATGGCCAGATGCTGGCGCTGGCCGAGAACTTCCGCGTGGTGCGCTACGACTTGCGTGGCTTTGGCCAGACGCCGGTGCCGCCCGGGCCCTACTCGCATGCGGCCGATTTGGAAGGGATCCTGACCGCGCTGGGCATCCAACGCGCGCACCTGCTGGGCTGCTCCAAGGGCGGCTCAGCCGCGTTGGACTTCGCCTTGCTGCACCCCGAGCGGGTGAGCGGCCTGGTGCTGGTGTGCAGTTCGCCCAGCGGCTACCATCCGGCCGAGCCGGTGCCCGAACCGGCCCAGGTGCCGGCGCTGGTGGCCGCTTTCGATGCCGGCGACCTGGAGCGCGCCGCCGAGCTGGAGGTGCAGGTGTGGGTGGATGGCCCGCGCCGCGGCCCGGACGAGGTGGACGCCGCCCTGCGCGCCAAAGTGCGCGAGATGGACCTGCTGGCCCTGCGTCACGAAGCGGCGGCGCAGGGGCAGTCCGAAGAGCAAAAGCCACAGCCGCCTGCCGCCGGGCGCCTGGCCGAAGTGCGCGCCCCAACCCTGGTGATCATGGGCGACCGGGACGCGCTCATCAGCCTGAGCAGCGGCGCGGCGCTGGCGGCCGGCATCCCCGGCGCCCGGCGCCTGGTCATCGAGGGCACGGCCCACCTGCCGAATATGGAGCAGCCGGCGTTGTTCAATCAGGTGGTGGTGGATTTCCTGGCTGGACTTTGATGCTACAATTTGCACGGCAAGATTGGAGCCGAGAATGGAAATCCATCGCGCGACGACGATTACAGAAG
>JAYTFQ010000101.1:0-7448 GCA_043734225.1 Anaerolineales bacterium
GCGTCCCAACATCGAATTCGCGGGCTTTTTGTCATTTGGGCGCAAAAAATCTGCGGGAAATTGAATAAATTCACAAACTCTCAGAGTGACAGTCATAGATGGCTGGCAAGACCCGTTTCTGGCGTCGAAACATGCCGCGCGCGGCGTGACTACTCAGGGCGACAGTCATAGAGGGCTGCTCAGAAACTGACAGTCGTGAAGGACATGGCGGGAGGCTCTTCGCGCGCGACCGCGATGTAAGCAATAAGGCAGCGCATTCGCGCTCAGAGTGACAGTCATAGATAGCTGGCAAGACCAGTTTCTGGGGTCGAAACATGCCGCGCGCGGCCTGGCCATTCAGGCTGACAACCATAACGGGTTATTAAAGCAGTGGCGCTGACTAGACTGGGTCTCCGGCTCCATATGTTACTCCGAATGACAATCACAAAGGGTTGACAATCTTATCGGCCGGCGCCTGAAGCGCGTTGTACAATGCCGCCATGCAAACATCCCGCTTCTCAATCGCGCGGCGCGTGGCCGGCTTGCTCCTGGCCGTGTGCCTCGCAGCTTGCGGCCGGCCCACCGCCTCCCCAACGCCCATGTCCCTGACACCTTCTCCCACACTCCCACCCCCCCACACCCCCACACCCGCTCCCACCGCCACCCTGGCCCCCAGCACGCGGGCGCAGGCGCGCATCCTGGCCGGCTACTATGCCGGCTGGTCGGCGGACCGCTACCCCGTCTCCGCCATCCCGGCCGAACTGCTGACGCACGTCTTGTATGCCTTCGCGAATGTCTCGCCGGGCGGCGAGTGCGTGGCCAGCGACCCGGCGCAGGATCAGGCGAACTGGCAGGCGCTGCAAGCGCTGAAACAGGCGCACCCGCAGCTCAAGGTGCTGCTGTCGGTCGGCGGCTGGTCGCAGTCGGGCCTGTTTTCGGACGTGGCCGCCACGCCGGCGGCGCGCGCGCACTTTGCCGAGTCGTGCGCGGCCTTTGTGCAGGCGCACGGCTTTGATGGGCTGGACGTGGATTGGGAGTTCCCGGTGAGCGGCGGGCTGGCCGGCAACCATACCCGGCCGGAAGATGGATTGAACTTCACCGCCCTGCTGGCCGAGCTGCGCCGGGCGCTGACCGCACAGGGTGCGGCCACTGGCCAGCGCTACCTGCTGACCATTGCCGCGCCGGCCGGGCCGGCCGAGTACAAGTATCTGGAGCTGAGGCTGATCCAGCAGTCCGTGGACTGGATCAACCTGATGGCGTATGACTTTTACACCGGCGAGAGCCCGATCACCAATTTCAACGCGCCGCTGTTTCCCGCCGCCGGCGACCCGGCGCCCGCCGAGCAGCGCCAATCGCACAGCGTGTCCGCGGCCGTTCAGGCTTACCTGGCGGCGAGCGTGCCGGGTCGCAAGCTGGTGCTGGGCGCGCCGTTCTATGGGCGCGGCTGGCAGGGCGTGCCGGCTGCCAACGACGGGCTGTACCAGACCAACACCGGCCCGGCGCAGGGCAGCTTTGGCGCGGATGGCATTTTCAGCTTTGGCGATCTGGAGAGCCGCTTTGCCCTCAGCAGCACTCATCACGTCCAGGCTGAGGCGCAAGTGCCGTGGATTTATGACCCCGGCACCAAAACCTTTGTGACTTACGAAGACTCGGCCTCGCTGGGACTCAAGGCCGATTATGCCGTGGGCCAGAACCTGGCCGGCGTCATGTTCTGGGAGCTGAGCATGGACGACGCGCGGCACAGTTTGGTGAACGCGCTGCATCTCCACTTGGGTAAATAGTGTCGAAATAGGATGGGGCCGCGTTGCAAACGCGGCCCCATCCTATTTCGACGATCAATGATATTGGATTCGTAGGATTTCCCCGTTCTCAAAATCCGCCACGTACAGCGCCCCATCCGGCCCGACGGTTACCGCTACCGGCCGGCCAGCCGGCAGTTGCAAGAACCACTCGCGGGTGGCGCTGTAGCCGTTCAGAGTTTTGGTGAGTTTCACGCGAGCCACGCCGCGCTCGGTGGAGGCGGGGAACATGTAGATCGAGCCCAGGATGGCGACGAAGGCATTGTCGAAATACTCGGCCGGGAACTGATGCGCGTCGTAGATGGCCAGGCCGTCGGCGGAGGTGTGGGCGCCGAAGGTGGCCACCGGCTGAGTCACGCGGGCGCAGGCGGGCACGTCGCGGCCGGGCCAGCAGTCCGGCCAGCCATAGTCGCCGCCCTGCTGGATGAAATTCAACTCCTCGGGCGGCAGGCTGGGGCCCAGGTCGTCGCGGTCGTTGTCGGTGGCGAACAGGTCGCCCAGTGAATTGAAGGCCAGGCCATACGGGTTGCGCAGGCCGCGGGCGAAGACGCTGAGCTGGGTGCCGTTGGGCTTGAAGCGCAGGATGGCGCCATTGCGCGGGTCGGCCTCCACACAGTGGTCGCAGTCGCTGCCCTGGCCCATGTAGATGAACCCGTCCGCGCCCACGGCCAGGTTGTCGTTCTGGTGCAGCCCGAAGGAGGGCAGGTTGTCCACCACGGTGGCGCGGCTTTCGGCGAAGCCATCGCCATCCGCGTCCCACACCGAAACCACGCTGCCGCGGATGGACACCAGCAGTTGTTTGCCCACCCAGGCCAGGCCCAGCGGCGTGTCGAGCGCGACGGCATATGGCTTCACCTGCTCGCCGCGCTGGTCGCCGTTCAGGTCGGCCACCGCGTAAACGGCGCCGTTGGTGGAGGCCACGTACAGCCGGCCATCCGGCCCAAAGGCCAGGCTGGTGGGCGCCGGGACGCTGGCGTAGACGGCGAGGGAGAAGCCCGGGGCGAGGGTGCCGCGCTCCACGGTGAGAATGGGTGTGGGGGTTTGGGAGTTTGGGGGTGTGGGGGAAAAGGCGTAAGTGGGTGAAGGGGATGGTGTGGGTGTATGGGGGTTTGGGCGTGTGGGAGTGGTTGATGGCAAGGCCGTCGCGCTCGGCAAGATCGTTGCGCTGGGGAGCGGGGCGGGTAGGGTGGCGGCGGCCTGGCCGGTGGTGCAGGCGGCGAGCAGCAGGAAGCTCAAGATCGCCGGCCAGCGCTTCATCGGTTTCGCAGCAGGGCGGTCACGAAGAAGGGGGCGGATGGGTCTGCGTGGTACCGGCGCCACTCAAGTCGATCGTTGTCCACAACAATATATTGGTCGTAGGCCTGCTCCCAGCCCGGCGGCACGCCCTGGATCGTGAAGAGGGCGTTCGTTGCCAGGTCGTAACCATGCCGGCCAACGTCTTCCCAGACGACATAGTTGGCAGACGCGCTGAAACGATATGGTCCCTGGACGGCGGGCACGATTAGTTTGCGCATCTGTCGCGTGACCAGGTTGTCGATTCCGATGATGCCCTGGCGGGGATTCTCGCTCTTCTGCGACCAGGCCGCCACGCCCCCGTTTAGGGCATGGGCCAACCGTGGCATGATGTTGCCTGCCAGGGGGACGCTGTCGCTGAGAAGCAGCGTCTCGCCAGTCGCCAGATTGAGCACGCGGAGCGTCAATGAATGGTTCGACCAGTAATCAGAGTTATCGAGATAGGTAACCCAATCACCGTCGATATGCGCATCGAGCATGTACCATTTGCCTGTATGCACAAAACGATCGGAAGCTGCCTGCAAGTCGTAAGCATGCAGCGCGTTGTCGTACCGCCACAGGACATACCGATCGGTCAGGGCCTCCAAGCTGGCATCGGCCGCGTCGTCGCCCAGTCGAACGCTGATAGCGGTCTGCGTGTCGCGAATGTTCAACCAGCGTCGTTTGTTGGCGTCGACCCCTCGTTCGGTCACATAGCGGGCCGGCGATGGCTGCACTGCGACAAATGGGCCGAGGTAAACTGGCTCGTCTGGTCGCGGTGTCGCATTTGGATCGAACGCCGGCAGTGTGACCGGCCCGGCTGCGGTGGGCGATGTGAATTTCGTTTCCTGGCCACACGCCGCTAAGAGCAGAGCGGCTGTCAGCAGGGCCAGGCCCCGGATCATAGTTGGCTATCCGTGTCCGACAGTGGGCGCCGGGCAGTGCCGGTCTCGGAGCCTTCGATCACGGTCGCGCCGACGGTGCGGGCGTAGAAATCAACCGGACCGGCCTGGCCGATGATGGCGTAGGCGTAGCCTTCGGCGCGCATGGCATGCAGGCAGGCCAGCAGCAGGCCGGTGCTGATGCCGCGCCGGCGCTGATCCGCCTGCACACCGGTGGGGCCAAAGATGCCGCGGCCGGCCACGTCATAGCAGCCGAAGCCCAGCAGGGCATCGGCCGGGCGCTGGCCGGCGGGTTGGCCGCTGACCGGCGCCACCGCCACAAAGCAGGTCACCGGCCGCTGCTCCAGCGCCACCTGGCAGCCATGCGACCAAACTTCTCCAAAGCGTTCCAGCACCCAATTTGCCAGAAAGTGTTTCTCCCATGTATTTGCGCGCCGCACTTGAATGCTAGCGGCGGCCAGCGCCGCGAGCGCCGAGGCAGCGTCGGGCAGGGTGTAAAGCTTAACCAGCAGGTCGGGCATGGGTATCCAATTCTATTTCTGGCGAGGTCAGCGCGCGATCAACGGCAGTTCAATCCAGACAGACGGCGGCGTGCTGTGGTATTCAAAGGCGCCTATATCGCAGATCGCGCTGCCATTTCCGTCTCCGTCAAACGCCCGGAAAAAGCCGCGTTGATCAAAGGCGAGCACAGATCCCAGGCCGCTGGAACAGCCGGCTGGGTTCCCGCCATCAATGGCGGGGCTGCCGGCCAACAACGCCTGGATGGGCGTCGGGCCGCCCTTGCCTTGGATGGCGCCGAGCATTGGGTCGGCGCCGCCCATGAAGCCGCAGGAATTATCGCGGACCAGGTTGTGGCCGGCGTCGACAATGACACCGCCGGCTTGACTGCAATCGCCCCCGGCCAGGTTGTTGGCAATGATCGTATTTTGGAGCGTGACGGTACCGCTGATAATTCGCAGACCCCCGCCGTTCCCGGTGGTGCTGCGATTATTCGCGATGGTGCTGCTGGACACAGTCAGCGTGCCACTGTTGGCAAGGCCCCCGCCGCTGGCAGCGGGGTTGTTCCGGCTTGAATTGCCAGAGACTGTGCTGTTCACCAGGCGCATTGTTCCCCCGTTTGAAAGGCCGCCGCCGCGGGCCGCAATTTCAGGAATACCCGTCGTATTGCTGATAATGGCGCTGTTGAGGATATTGACATCGCCCAGGCCATTGCTAATGCCACCCGCTGAAACGGTGCTGGTGTTTTCGGAAATCGTGCTATCAGCAATGGTGACGTGTCCGGCAATGATCGAGATGGCACCAGCGCTTGGTGAGTTGTTGTGTGAGAATCGGCTACGCGTGACTGTAGTCTGGGTATCAGCATTGACAATCACCAACCCGGATGGCGTGCCAGTATTCTCTACGACAACGTTGGCGATGGTCAACGCGCCATGGAAAAGATAGAGCCCACCGACAGTGTGGTTGCCAGACAGACGCAGCCCTGCCAAAGTAAACGCACCGCCCATCTTGTCGAACCACAGAGAAGAGCCGCTAGAACCGTAATTCGGATTCAACGTCAGAAGATCAGCGCCCGGCCCAGTGATGGAGACCGAGTCTGTGATTATGATTTCGCTAAAAAAACTGATGGTCCCGGTGATGGCAAAGGTGATATTGTCGACGCCGCTAAGCGTGTTCGCCTCCTGAATGGCGGCGCGCAGCGTGCATTGGCCGGAAGGAGTACTGTGGCATTGGCCGTCGCCTGGCGCAGTATCCGGCTCATCGAGGGCGCTATCGACCACCAAGGGCAGATTCGCCCGGGCTCGCGCCGATACAACCCTAGCCTCGGCCATTCCCGCAATGAACAACATGCAAAGTGAAATTGCGGCAAATTTTCGGTACATGACCCCCGCCTCAGTCTGGATAGCGGAACCGTGGATGGTTGATAAGGCGGCGACCATTGTAAATCAAAGCAAACGCGGGGCAGGAGACCTTCTCCTGCCCCGCGCTGTTTGCCCGACTGGGGCACCTTCGGCCGCAAACACACTCTGCTACCGTCGGCCTTCTACCAATATCGCTTCATTTCTACCAATCGACGCTTACCAGCCCGGCTACCATTACAGTCGATCCAGAAACACCGTTCCATCTACCCATACAGCACCATCACTCAGCACCAACTTACCGACTTACCAGCTACCAATTGCCACCTACCAATACGTTAGAACGGCCTGGGGGTAATCAGCAGGAAGAACAGCCCCAGGGTGAACAGGCCCACCAAGCGGCGGCCCCAGTCGAGCGGAGTAATGTCGTTCAGCGGCTGCGGGTGCTGCAGGCCAGTGATGAGGGCGAACAGCGCCCAGATCAGCCAGCCGTTCCAGACCGTGATGCCCAGAACCACCAGGATGGCGAAGGTGGCCAGCGCGATTGGCCGCGAGAACCGGCCCAGCACCGCGTAGGTGACGTGGCCGCCGTCGAGCTGGCCCATGGGCAGCAGGTTGATGGCAGTCACCAGCAGGCCAAACCAGGCGGCGACGGCCATCGGGCTGAGCGCAATAGCCTGGTTGGCGGTGTGCGGGATGAAGATGGCGCCCAGCGCCTGTAGAAGCAGAGACGAGCCGAAGCCGGCGCCGGTGCGCGCCACCACGTGCGATTGCAGCAGGCCGATGACCATCAGCGGCACGGCCACCACAAAGCCCGCCAGCGGCCCGGCCACGCCCACATCAAACAGCACCTTGCGGTTTTCCACCGGGCTCTTCATCTGAATGAAGGCGCCAAAGGTGCCCAGGCCGATGAACGGCACCGGGATGAAGTAGGGCAGGGTCACGTTCACCCCGTGCAGCCGGGCGGCCACATAGTGACCCATCTCGTGCACGCCCAGGATGAACAGCAGCGTGCCGGCGAAGGGCAGCCCGGCCCACAGCGCCGGCAGCACCGCCGCAAAGTTGCCGGTGCTCCAGGCGCGCAACAGCACACTGTAGCCATTGACGCCCGCAAAGCTGGCGCCGGCCAAGAGCGTGGTGAACATAGTAGCCAGCAGCAGCACCAGGTTGATCAGCGGGTTAAAGCGCGCAGCCGCGAACACCCCGCGGTGGGCGACGACGATATCCTGGTTGCCTTCGCGCCGAAGCACGGGCGTGTAACCCAGGCTGCGAAAGCGCTCGCGCAGCGCGCTGTAGGCCGACTCGGCATTCAGCAAAAGCTGGCCCACGAACACGACGCCCTCACCCTGGTCAGTGGTTTGCACGTCGCTGATGTTGAACAGACCTTCCACTTGCTGCCGCAGACGGCTGACCAAATCCATCTGCTGTTGAACTCGCGCTTCATAGCTAAACACGGTTGCCTCGGTTATGGCTGCCGGCGGGCCAGACGCGTCCAACGCGCTTGGCCCACCGGCCTTAGCCACCTGAGTTCATATTAGGGCCCGGAGCGTAAAGAATCTGTTAACAGATTGTGAGAGGGCGGTGAGTGCGGGCCTGTCTGAATGGGGAGGGGGAGAATGAAGGATGAAGGGAAACCGGTG